>JAFOYS010000082.1 GCA_017391435.1 Alistipes sp.
ACCCTCAATAGTACCAGAGAGAGTTGCACCCTGACCTGCAGCAAGAATTTCGGCGATAGTCTTTACACCACCCGGTGTTGGGTCTGGCTCAGGTTCAGGCTCTGGCTCTGGCTCAGGTTCAGGTTCAGGTTCAGGTGTTGTGCCACCACCGCTAGCAGCATTGTTGAAGTCTACAACTGGACCATCGCCACCCTCAACAAGGCGGAAGTCGTCAAAGCGAAGAGCTGCCTGATACTGGAATGCAGACGATGGAAGTGGGGTAGTTGTGTCAGCCTTGTAGCCAGAGAAGCGAACGAAGAGCTTGTCAGCGTCTGCAGGGAGAGTAAATGGAGCGATAGCATACTCCCAGTTACCATCAGCCATAGTAGTGTAGGTGATAGCACCGAAGTTTGTGCCGTCAACGCTGACCTCTACGGTAAGGTTCTCGCCAGACTTGAGTGGAGATACTGGAGCTGGAGTGTAAGGAGATGCAATCTCATTTGCATACTGGTTGTGTGCAGTGAATGAGAAGGTGTAGTTCTTTACGCCGCTCTTGATAGCGATGTTGTGGATAATAAACTCAACACCATCCTTAGCCTGAAGGTAAGCATAAGGGGCGTCAGTAGCGTATGTAGCACCCACAGGAGCCCAAGCCTTACCAGAGTTACGAACAGATGCGTTCTTACCAGTGTAGGTAACACCGCTCTGGTCGAAGTCCTCGCCACCCTGTGGATTCCAACCTGTATAAGCATCAACATATGGCCAGTAGCCATCAACCTTAGATACTGACTCACCACCATTCTCGTAGTAAACGAATGCACCATCTACAGATGGAATCTCAGAGTCAGACTGGCTGATAGAGATGCTTGCCTTCTTTGTGATAGGGAAGCCACTAACATAGCCAATAGCTGTAACAGTAGCCTTGATAGTACGCATTGCCTGAGCTGCAGGAACATCAAATGTTACAACAGCGTTGCCTGCGCCAGCTGAAAGGCTCGCAACCACACCATCGGTGTCAATGTCAATAGTCCAATCTGCTGGAGTCTCAATGGCTACCTGCTCGGTAACACCACCAGCAAGACCAACAGTGAGTGATGCAGGTGTAACCTTGATAGTAGGGATGCCCTGGTAGCCACCAGTGCCCTCATTATTCTTGGTACACGAAACTGCAACACCTGCAATCAGCACAAGTGCTGAATACAGAAACGAACGAAAAAGATTTTTCATACTGCGTTTTTTTGTGTGTTTAATGGTTTATAAATATGTTAAATTTGTGTATAATTATTTTTAGCCCTTATGTGTGTATGTGCCTGCGTGTGTACGCATACGCGCACAATAGCCGTCAAAGTTACGGACTTTTTCTCTAACTGCCAAATTTTCAACAATTTTTCAACAATTCGAGGATTCTTGGCACTGGACTATAACAAAAAAGCAGCCCCGAAGGACTGCTTAGTTGAGTGATAGTTTGTTACTACTTTGCAGGACGCATAACAACATAGGTCATATTGCCATCTGCAAGAACCTTTGCTGCAAGAGCTGCAACCTTCTCGGCTGTCATACCCTTAACAATCTTCTCGTAGTCTGCTACGCGGTTTACTGCATCACCAAATGTGTAGTACTGGTAGATGTAGTTCATCCAAGCACCGTTCTGAACAAGGCGGTTGTTCCACTCCTTGATCATATACTCGCGAACCTTCTCAAGATCCTCGCTCTTTGGACCGTTAGCAGCTATCTCCTTAAGCTCAGCAACAACAATCTCAGAAAGCTCGTCAGCCATAGCCTCGTTTGTATCAAACTGAACTACAAGCTGATAGCTTGGCTTATAGAATGCGCTCAGAGATCCACCTACGCCTACACCATAAGTTCCACCCTTCTCCTCACGGATAGAGATTGTATAGCGAGAGCGAAGTACATCCTGGAGGAAGTTCATAGTAACAGAGTTCTCAAGATTGTACTCAATATCACCTGTGTAGATACGGCAAACGCTAACCTTAGGCTGCTGCATTGGGTGACGGAAGTCGTTGATAACCTCATTTGTAGCGTAGCGAACACCGTCGTCAACGCGAGCAGTGATCTTCTTCTTTGTAGGAAGGCTACCGATATACTTCTCAACCATTGGCTTAAGAGTCTCAAGGTTTACATTACCAACAACATATACAGTATAGTCTGCAGCATTTGCGGTAAGAGCGCGATAGATTGGCTCAAGACGCTCGTACTTGATTGCATTAAGAACCTCAGTAGAGATCTGCTGACGACGGTAGTTGTTGTTATATAGGCTCTTGAGCTGCTCAGAAGATGACTTAAAGTCTGGGTTGGTCTTCAGGTTCTCAACATAGCTGATATACTGGCTCATTGTAGCCTTAAAGTCGTCCTCATTAAAGCGTGGAGCAGTAAATCGGAGATAGAGAAGCTGCATAATAGTCTCAAGATCCTTTGGAGAACCACCACCGATGATTGTTGTTGTATAGTCGTCTGGTGATACGGCTGTAGAGGCGCTCTTGCCAGAGAGCTGCTTGCGAAGCTCAGTAGAAGAGAACTTACCAACACCCATCTGACTCATAGCCATAGAGAGGTACTTACCAGTGTAGTAGTCCTCGTCAGAGAGATTACTTACACCACTCTGTGCAACCATACGGATGCTAACCTCGTCAGCCTTGAATGTTGTAGGCTTAACAACTACCTTAATACCGTTCTTAAGAGTCCACTCTGTTGTGCCGAGAGTTGCGTTCTGAGCAACCTTCTTAACCTTTGAGCCCTTAAGAGCCTCAGGGTTTGCAATAAGTGGCTCCTTTACAGTGTTGTCCTTATATGGAGCTATCTCAGAAGCCTTTACGCTCTTGATAACCTCAAGAACATCTGCCTCAGTAGGGTTTACTACACCATCCTTCTTAGGTGCGTTAGCAATAACAACATTGTTGTTGTCTGTGATGTACTGCTTGAAGATGTTGTTAATAACCTCAAGAGGCATCTGCGCGATAATTGCGCTATCCATCTTCCACTCAAGCTCTGCTGCAGGGAATGCAGTACCACGACGGAATGCAGAGAGGTAACGCTGCACATACTGACCATTCATTCTGTCGTTACGGTTGTTGTATGCCTGCTCCTCGCGACGGAGTATCTGTGCCTTAGCGCGCTCAAACTCAGCCTCTGTAAAGCCGTGACGACGGATTCTCTCAAGCTCAGTAAGTGCTGCAGCAAAACCGCTCTTCAGACCACCATCCTTTGTGTTCACGCCCAATGTAAGAGCGTCAAGGGTAGGGCATATACCCACGCCACCATTGCCAATGTATGCGCTTGTAAATGGTGCATCAGGCTTGCTAGCGATCTCTGCAAGACGAGCATTTGCCATATTGCCACCAAGAGCATTAGCAAGTGAAATCTGCTCTGCAACAACGGTGTTACGCATCTGATAAGGCATTGCATCACGCTTGATATAGAGGCTAATATCGCTCTCTACCATCTCAGGATCCTCAAAGATTGATACGATAGGAGCCTCATTGTTTGGAACAACAATAGTCTCCTTAACAGCTGCGTCTGCTGCAGGAACAGGGATGTCAGCCATAAGGCTCTTTACCTGTGCCTCAATCTTATCAACATCAATATCACCAACTACTACTACAGCCTGATAGTCAGGACGATACCACTTGTCATAGAAAGTGCGGATGTCATCGTAGCTGAAGCTCTTAAGACCATCAAGGTGGCCGATAAGGTTGCGGTGCTCATACTTTGTACCCTTGAATAGGGTCTTGAGCAGGTTGATTGTAGAACGCCAAGAGGCACCATCGCGTGTACGGAGCTCCTCCTGAATTACGCCACGCTCCTTGTCAATCTCACTGTGATCAAGAGTGATAAAGTGAGACCAATCGTGAAGGATAAGCATAGCTGTGTCAATAACACCCTGACGAGCTACTGGAACATCCTTAATAAGGTACTGAGTGTAGTCCCAAGATGTACCTGCATTGAGGTTAGCACCAAACTTTACACCAATCTTCTCAAGGTACTCGATAAGCATCTTGCCCGGAAGATTCTTTGTTCCGTTGAATGCCATATGCTCAAGGAAGTGTGCAAGGCCCTGCTGGTTGTCTTCCTCCTGAATAGCACCTACATTGTGTACAATGTAAAAGTCTGCAAGTCCCTTCTGC
>JAFOYS010000008.1 GCA_017391435.1 Alistipes sp.
CTATAAGACAGGTGGTCTGCTTGACTTCCTCTATCTTGGTGTTAAGCTTGGTATCTATCCTTGTCTTATCTTCGTTGGTGTAGGTGCAATGACAGACTTCGGTCCGCTGATTGCTAACCCAAAGAGCTTCCTTCTTGGTGCTGCTGCTCAGCTCGGTATCTTTGCTACATTCCTTGGTGCATATGCCCTTGGTTTTGAGCCTAACGAGTGTGGTAGTATCGGTATTATCGGTGGTGCTGATGGTCCAACATCTATCTTCCTCACCGCTCGCCTTGCTCCAGAGCTCCTTGGTCCTATCGCTATCGCTGCTTACTCTTATATGGCTCTTGTGCCTGTTATCCAGCCGCCTATTATGCGTGCGCTAACAACAGATGCTGAGCGTCGTATTAAGATGTCACAGCTCCGTCAGGTGTCAAAGACTGAGAAGATTCTCTTCCCTGTAATCATCGCTATTGTTATCTCACTGCTTCTTCCATCTGCTGCTCCACTTGTGGGCTGTCTGATGCTTGGTAACCTTATCAAGGAGTGCGGTGTTGTTGACCGTCTTTCTAAGACTGTTCAGAACGAGCTGATGAACATCGTTGTCATCTTCCTCGGTATCTCTGTAGGTGCTACTGCTACTGCAGCTTCTTTCCTCAACTTCAAGACTCTCGGTATTCTTGTTCTGGGTATTGTAGCATTTAGCTGTGGTACTGCAGGTGGTGTACTTCTTGCAAAGCTTATGAACCTCTTTGTTAAGGAGGGTAAGAAGATCAACCCACTCATCGGTTCTGCAGGTGTATCTGCTGTGCCTATGGCTGCTCGTGTATCTCAGACCGTTGGTCAGGAGTATGACAAGTCAAACTTCCTTTTGATGCACGCTATGGGTCCAAATGTAGCGGGCGTAGTAGGTTCTGCAGTGGCTGCGGGTATTCTTCTCGCATTCCTCGGATAATTTTGTCGTGATAGCGGGGTATCTACTTCCGCTAACCGATAAATCAGTAAAGGGTAGTACGAACAGTACGACCCTTTGCTGTTTTATATGCCGAGCGGGACACTCTATACTCTGTACTCTCTGTCCGACCAAGAGGTTATTTTGTCTGCTCATAGTCAAAAACTTACAGTTCGTAGTCAAATGGATATTTACGCTATGTAATATCCATTTTTATTTGTATATTTGTTTCAGAGAAACTATAACTATACGAATATGAATATTACCGTAACTGTTGATTATCGCACAGCGTGGGGCGAGAGATTGGTCCTTCAGCTTGCAGATGGCAAAAGGGTAGATATGAGTTGTTCTGGCAGCAAGTGGGTGGCTATGTTCCGCCTGCCTAAGTCTGCAAAGCAGCTGAGTTATCACTTTGAGGTCGTTAATGAGGATAATAACACTGTTCGCACAGAGTGGGGCGAGGGCCACTGTTATGCTCTGGCTTCAGATGCAAAGTATCTTATTGTTGAGGATTGTTGGTCTGAGCGTCCTGCAAATAGAGCTTTCTACACCTCTATGTTTGCCGATACTATCTTTGCACACGAGGCTGCTGCAGTAGAGACTCTTGCGAGCTCTGGCTTGCGACTTGATGTTGAGGCTCCGACACTTCGTCGTGGAGAGGCTCTTGCTCTTGCCGGCTCTACAACCCAGATGGGAGAGTGGAGCTCTGACCTTCTGCGTCCAATGAGACATATTGGTGGCGGTGTGTGGTCTGTAACGCTTGATGTTGCTGAGAGTTCTGCGGCCTTTAAGTTTGTTGTTGTTGATGCTGCTTCGGGTGCTGTTATCCGTTGGGAGGATGGTGCAAACCGAGTGCTTCCATACTTTGGCGAGCAGGAGGCTGCATATATAATAAGAGGTATGCGCCTGCGTGACAACTCTACTTGGCGTGGTGCTGGTGTTGCAGTGCCAATGTTCTCGCTGCGTAGTGAGAGTAGCTTTGGTGTGGGTGACTTTGGTGATTTGAAGCTTCTGGCAGATTGGTGTGTTCGTACAGGTCAGAATATCATACAGATTCTTCCTATCAACGACACTACAATGACTCGCACTTGGAAGGACTCTTATCCATACAATGCAAATTCAACTATTGCTCTGCACCCACTCTACATAAACCTTGAGGCGGCAGGTAAACTTAAGAAGAAGGCCGACCGTGAGC
>JAFOYS010000083.1 GCA_017391435.1 Alistipes sp.
CTCTCAAAATAGCGCAACTATCTTATAAAAGCTGTGTATCTCCAACTATCCCATCGTAGATTGATGTTAAGATAGGCGAGTATTTGCAGTATTGCGTCGTTGTAGCATACGCAAACATACGGAGGCTTACTGCCATCGTTAAATTGGCGAGCTGCAGGATAGAACATCGTTGGCAGTTCGCTTGAGATACTTGCTAAATAGGCAATAGGGTGTGATGGCTCTATATCTTTTGGACTTGGAAACTGTAGTCGCTCGTTTCGTGGAGTGTCGCTAATGCAGACATTAAAGAATAGTGTCTTTCCGTACTTTGTTCCTGTGTCTTTGATAATGTTGCTGAGTGTTTTGACATCTCTTGTATATTCATAGCGCTCCAAGCCATCTGTAATGTTGATTATAATTGGCGGAAAACTATCTTGATTTCGTCTGTTATAACACCATTCGCTGACAATCTTTGCCACTACACTCAACATATCGGCTGTTGGTGTAATACCCACGGCTTTAGGCTCTACCCACTCTCTCCAAGTCTCTAAAATAAGATCAAGGTGGTTGTCCTTTGTCACATACTCAATAGTTCGGCATTTAACAGGATGCTTATTCGGGTTTAGTGCTGTTATAGGCAGAACATATGTACTATCGTGGATAAGTGATGTTACCTCGTTGCGAGAGTATCCAATAACAGCTATGTCGCAGTATGGACAAGGGTCGGACATTCTAAACTCCTTCTGTGAACGCAGTACAAGCTCATCGATAATCGTAGAGGCAATCATAGATGCTATTTCGCTTTTCGTAGTAATCATTGATACATTCTGAAAAGGGCTTAGCATTGAGCCGGATTGGTCAATGGTGATAATGAATAGTCCGCGATTCTCTTCTGATATAACTTGTGAGTAGTCCATAGATAATAATGGCTGCTCCAGTACTTAGAGCAGCCCATTTATTGTTTATCTGCTTGGTTTAGCAATATAATATGTCAAGATAGAACTTACTATATATAGCGCAGCAATAACCCATACAATACCCGCATAGCCGATAGGCTTTTCGAGTAGTTTTACTAACAACGGACCGATAAATGTTGCAAGACCTGCGCCAAGATTCAGCACTGATACGGCAGCACCCTTATCTTTGTCAACAAGTGAAGGTACAAGCGCGCTTAGAGGAACATAGCCGGCAAGCATTACACACCAAAATCCACCGCAAGCAAGTATAAACCAGAAGTTATTCCAAATCTCTGGTGCGTAGTAGAATAGTAGAACTCCTACTGCACAGCCTACGCCACCAAACCAGATGATAGTCTGACTCCAGCCTAACTTGTCACCAACAATACCAAAGATAAGGTTAAAGACAATGTTGAAGATAAACACAGATCCCCAGATAAGTCCCCAGTCGGTGTCGCTCATACCGTGACTTGCAAAGTAGAGCGGCATAAAGACAACAAATGCAAATTGGGAGATAGAGTTTATAACTCTGACAATGCCACCCATAAGCACCTTTGGCTCACGCTTCATAATGCCCAGGCCGTGGATAAGCTCCCTCAATTTATTCCCGCTTGTCTTGACACTATTGTCTGCAAAGAGGTTTGTATCTGGACATTTGTTGATTACAAGAGCAAAAATTGCACCTAAAGTTACGAAAATTATCGATGTCCAAAGTGTAGGAACAATTCCAATAGCCTCCTTTGTAAAGGCACCATAGTATGCTCCAAGAACATTTAGTCCGCCGGTAAAGACAAACCAGAACCAACCTTGAGCGGAGCTAAGGCTATCCTTTCCAACACGGTATGTAATCCAGACAATAAATGTATAAGCAAATAGCGGATAAGCAAAGCCCTTGATTGCATAAGTAGCAAGCAGTGTAGGGTAGTTAAGACCTGTCATACCAAGCCCTGCAAAACCAGCCATACCGACAAGGTATATCAGATAGCCTAACCACATAGTCTTTCTGACACCAATAGTCTCAGCAATAACACCCGACAACCACGACGAAATTGCAATAGCGATACCGTAAACAGTAAATAGCAACTCGTTGTCAAGACCTTGTGATTCGATGTACTTGCTGAGCCAAGTCTGCTCAATACCGTCGCCCATCATAAAGATAAGCACTCCAAGAAAACCCCAAATCAGACTCTTTGGGAGTCCAGTGCGTTCAAAAATGTTCATAGTAGTAGTTTTATTAGTTAGACAAAGTTACAAAAAAATCCGCACCTTGCAATATCTGATGCGGATTTTGTTCTCTATTTACCATCTTTTCCTTTGCCGAGGTTGAAGCCCAAGCCGAGGTAGAGGTTAAGTGACTTTGCGTTATATGGCACTGCTATATTTTGGTACTTTACATACTTCATCGGTATGTAGTCGGCACCTAAAAATAGGTTGACTCCCTTTGGATGGAGATTAAGAGCAAAACCTAAAATGCCAAGCTTGTTACGGTTTAGTAGTGTATGGCTTAAAGTTGCCGAGAACCAATCAGTAGGGCGGAAGTTGACAGATAGTGTAAGCTCTGAAAGGCTCTTCTTATGGCGGAACTCTGTGTGTGACAGTACGCCAAAGCCAATGCGATTGTCAAGGATTGAGTACTCCGCACCAAAGTTGAGTGTGCAGTTTAGGCGGGTAGTATAGCCACCCTTAGCTATCTCTATAACATATATATCACTGCTGCTTTTGCTATCAACCTCGCCTGTGCTGAGATTTATGCCATTATAGTAGAAATCTGCCAGGGCTTGTGCCTCTATATGTGTCTTTGACGACCACTTGATAAAACCTAAATCTGTAACGGCTGCAGATACTTTTAGTCGGTTGTCAAGCAGTGTCATCTGAGCGCCTAAGTCGATAGCTGCACCAAAATTCTTAAGGTTGCCAAACATTTTGCCAATATCCTGGCAGAGAATATCTTGTGTAAGCATCTGACCCACAACAGCCTTTGTTGGGTCAAGTATAACTCCGTTTGCGCGAAGTGTACCCTGCAGCTTGCCAGTAACACTCTCTGAAGAGATATCTGCGGAGATCTGCTCAACTTGACTTGATGCATTTAGCAGACCTGCGAGAATCTTAACCTTTGCACCCGCAGTAAGAGTTCCGAAACTGAAATCTGCCACCTTGCGACTATTGCCTACATATAGCTCGATGTATGAAGTGCTGCTTACGGATGTGTTGTTTAGGTCGTAGTGACCGTTGCCAAGGGTCTTAAGAACTCTAAAAATATCTTTTGACACAGTCACATCATTGCTACTACGCAGGTTGATGCCAAAATTCCAGAATGAGCCCTTTGTATAAAATCCCGCTCCGAGAAGGTTTGTGTTTAGATTTAGACCAACAAATCCCTTTTCGGGTAGTCTGCTAAGAAACTTATCTGCCGGAACGGAGCTATGTAAAGCGGTAACAACCTCGCCATTGTTCTTAAATAGAAAGTTGTCTACACTGAGCAAGTTGCCATTTAGATTAACTCCTGTTCCGCTAATCATAGGTATGGCTATATAGCCTCTGGTCGGAGACAGTGCTGGGTTAAGTTCGTTACGGAAGTAACTACCCTCCATAAAGTATGATGTGCGTAACTGTGCAGTGGCATTTAGAACTGCTAATGTCGACGCAAAAATCAGTGCAATATATTTTACTCTTTTCATTGTATCAATTATTGGAGGTTGCCTAAATCTATATTTATCTGCCCGTCAATCTCAAGCTTGAGTTTTAGGGATATGTACTGCTCGCTATTGAGCGCTACAGTGCCAGGGTGTGAACGCTTTGCCTTGAATTTTAGATCGATAGCATCTATCTCTGCCAATTGACCAATATCCCCATTTTTGTCCAGTTTTAGTGTTAGGCGAAGGGTAGAATACTCCTCTTTTGTTCCATCTGTAGAGCCCTTGAGTGTGTTATTTGGCTGATTGCAGACCAAAGAGACTGAGGCCAGATTTCCATCAGAGTTTAGAGCCTTGGCATCAAATTCAAAGTCTAATGGGATGGTGTTTGTGGTTTGGGCAACAATAGAGATTTGATTCATAGTTACTCCCAAATCGGCAACATCCTCAAATATACTCTTAAGGTCATCTATTCGCTTTGAAAGTGTAATGTCAAGGTTGTTGCTAAAAGCTAGTGGGATGTTTACATCGTAGTCGTATC
>JAFOYS010000084.1 GCA_017391435.1 Alistipes sp.
AACGGAGTATCGTATTAGCCCATTGGTGTCGGATTCATTGTATAATGCAATTGTCTGTGATTTTAATAGTGGGGGTGATAAACCACACGATACATCTATAGAAAATGTTCAGTATTTTGTGGATAAGTTAAATAGTTTGTCGAATATAAAATTTAGTTTGCCTTCTGAGGCTCAATGGATAAATGCTGTGAAAAAGAAGGCTATAGAGTCATCAGGTTATGAGTGGTTATTGGATAGAAAAGGAGGGCGTAGCTCTGATAGAACAAAGATAAATCCCGTATGCAAGTCACAGTCTCCTTATCACGTTGTAAGACAAAATACTCAAGAAAGAGAGTATATGTGGGGCGGTTACTACTGTTACTACTATTTTCGATTAGTACTTATGTCATAGTCAGATATAGAGATAATAAAAGTCAGGGTTGGTTGCCCTGACTTTTTTGCTTTAGAAGTAGTACCTTAGGCCGACTGTTGGGTTGACGCCCAGGTCAAAGCCGAAGGATGCGAGCCCCTCCATAGCAACAAAGTTCAGCGAGATGAGGTTTGCCGTAAAGCCGAAGCGTTTTGTTGGGCGGAACTCCATAGTAAAGAGCTGAAGACCGATACCAACTCCCGCGGCAGAGACGCCATCTGAAGCAGCTACTGCAAGACCAGCCTCAATGCCTGGTGTGTAGTATACATTGTCGCACAGGCGCACATAGTATGAGAAGTTTGGGCAAAGGGTAAAGCTGTGTATGCCGCCACTGATAGAGTAGCCTGCGCTGATGCCCAACTTACACTTGTCACCTACAAAGCCTCCAAATTCAGGCTGAATGATAAAACCTGCGCCCACTCCGTCACCTGTTGTTGTTTGGATAGCGAGTCCTGTCATTCCTCCGAAGTACATATCGCCCTTCTTCTGTGCTGAAACCACGCTGCAACCGAGAACTACGGCCACAACGAAAATAAAAAATCTCTTCATAACGCCTAAATTTTTTGTTAGTAAACTCGTTAGTACAAATTTAGGAAAAATTACCCCCCCCCTCCAAATTTTGTGCCAACAAAATTGAGGTATAGACAAAAAAATAGGCGCTACCTTCGTAACACCTATATATATAGTACTCGCCTTATGTATAGTACTCGCCTTATATATAGCACACCTCCATTATATATAGCCTCCCCCTATATATAGCACCCGCCTTATATAGTACCTCCGCCTTATATACGGTACCCCCCCATATATAGCCCCCCCTGCTAAAGAGGTGAGTTCTCGTTCAGCTCCTCTTCGGCCCAGATGCTGTCTATAGAGACATTAAATTCTGTGCTCCTTGAGAGCAGGGTGCCAAGAAGGTTTGTTCTGTAGTTGGCCTTGATAGGGATATTATGGTAGCTATTTCTCAGCACCAAGTCGCTGCGACTGGTGTTGAAGATAAAAGTCACATCAACTGTATCTCCATCCGCTGGTGCGAGTAGATAGTTCATTGACAGATAGTTATATCCAGCAATAAGCTCCTCGTTATTACTGCTTGGAGTCGCTGTGGCAGTAAACTCAATCGGATTATCTGTAAGACCACCTACAGTGCCCGTAGCAATGTTAAAGGTGGTGTAGCAGCGTGTGCTGATAGTGCTTGAGAGGATTGTAATGCCGTTGCTCTGAGCTGCCGCTATATCCATATTTGACGCAGCAGCATTGAGCTGTGCAAATGGGCGGGTAAGTGCAAAACGCGTTACAGCCGTAGGCGATGTAGGGTTAAAGTTGTCAACAAACTTGTAGAAGGCATCGCGACTGTCGTCATTAGCCTCTGCCGCAGCAGTGTTGTCTGCATTGCGATAGTTTACAGTAACAACATTTCCGTCAAGAGTGTAGGCCGTGCTTGTGCTATCCTGCGCCCAGAGGACAATATCGTACTTCGTACCCTTGAGCAACTCCACTCTGAACTTAAAGGAGCCGTCTGCAAGTCTGCTACTCCTACCGCTAAGAGCCTCTAAGTGTACATTGCTATCTGCATCGTATATGTTGTAGTGCAGAGCGTTTATTGACTCTCCCTTACCAAGAGTCTCGACACGGGTATGCATATCAGCTAACTGAGCCGAAAACTCTACAGCAACACACGGCTGCTCTGTCTCCAGCTCACTCTTTGCACACGAAGTGACACCGCAAAGCAGCGCTGCTACGATAGCAAGGTTAAACAAAAATGTCATATCCGTTCTTAAATGCTTGTTAATCAAAGTGTTGTGTACCTACTGCAGGTGCGCTTGCGTACGCATATATGCAATAAGCATACAAAAGTAGTTATAATTTACCGTAAAAGCAAAGATATGGCAATAAAAATGATATTTTTTTCTACTTGCAGTCACGAGCTATAGCCTCGGCAATGCGCTCGCCATCCAGCGCTGCAGAGATAATTCCACCAGCATATCCAGCACCCTCACCCGCAGGGTAGAGCGCAGCAACCTCCGTATGGCATAGACTCTCACGGTCTCGCGGTATGCGTACAGGAGTCGATGTGCGCGACTCCACACCCACAACAACAGCCTCATTTGTAAGATATCCACGCATACGGCGGTCAAAGATGCGTATAGCCTCACGAAGGCGAGCAGAGATAAACTCTGGCATCCACCTATCAAGACGCGACGGGACAATGCCTGGAACATAAGAGCACGATGGTAGAGAGGCAGAATTTCTGCCGGCAACAAAGTCCGCAACTCTCTGTGCTGGAGCCGTTTGGCGACCATTGGCCTCATTGCGCGCCATAACCTCAAACTGTCGCTGGAACTCAAGTCCCGCAAGCTGCCCAAACTGCTCTGTAAGGTGTGCAAAATCCTCCGTGCGAATCTCTGTCACAAAGCCTGAGTTGGCAAAGGCGGAGCCTCGGTGAGAGGGTGACATACCATTTACCACACTCTGACTCTCGTCTGTCATCGCTGGTACAATAAAACCTCCAGGACACATACAGAACGAGTATACTCCGCGACCTGCAACCTGCTCAACAAGCGAGTACGCCGCCGCTGGTAGATACTCCATCTGCTCGGAGTTGTGATACTGAATTTTGTTTATCAACTGCTGCGGATGCTCTATTCGCACACCCATAGCAAAAGGCTTTGCCTCAAGGCGTATTCCACTGCTGTCAAGCATTCGGTATATATCGTGCGCCGAGTGACCCGTAGCGACAACTACCGCGCGACCTTCAACCTCCGTTTGACCCACTTTAATTCCTACGGCTTGACCTTTTTTAATTATTATACCATCTACGCGAGAGTTAAAGTGAATCTCTCCTCCACACTCGATAATCTGACGGCGTATGTCGGCAATAATTCGTGGTAGACGGTCCGAACCAATATGGGGGTGCGCCTCATAGAGAATCTCCTCCGTAGCACCGTGATATACAAGGCGTTGCAAGGCTCTGTTGTAGTCTCCGCGCTTCTTTGATCGGGTAAAGAGTTTGCCGTCAGAGAATGTTCCAGCACCACCCTCACCAAAGGCGTAGTTGGAGTCAGGGTTAATCACCCCACCGCGCTGAATCTGGGCAATATCTTTGCCTCTTTCGCTCACATCCTTTCCGCGCTCGAATATAATCGGCTTCTTGCCTAACTCAATCAGTCGTAGGGCAGTAAATAGACCCGCAGGACCCGCTCCGATGATTATCACAGGGTCGCAGTTCTCAACATTCGGATAGTCAAAATGTAGAGGCTCTGGCATCGGCTCAAAATCTAAAAATGCCTCCAGCGTAAGGTTTACCTTGAGCGCCCCTCGCCTCGCATCTACCGAACGCTTTACTATGCGTAGCAACGCAATGTCGCTCTGCTTGACACCCATACGCTTTGCCACCGCGCTGGTGTAAAATTTGCTGTCCGCCGCCTGCTTTGGCGTAAGGGTGAGTGTTATCGTCTGAGCCATAATCTACCAATTTTGCACAAAGATACAAAAAAGTGGCAAATCTCACATCCCCACCCCAAAAAAACGCGAATTCACACTTGTCCTACACCCAATCGCAGATAGTACAAAGTCGCAAAAGTTCCAACTCTCAATTCCCAAACCCAATCAGAAGACACCCACCCCTGCCCGAATGTGACGGGACTCGAACGGCTGCCGCAGGTTTGAGCAGACCGAGAAGGAGCAGTCAATCGCAGATTGTTGGTAATGGCTGATGTTGTCTGAAAACTTGTTTTCAAAGACAATATCAGACAGTGACAATAGTTGCGAAGCAACACTGCTCCCCGCAGACAAGTCTGCCGAGACGCCACCAGCTGAACGAGTTCCTTTATCAAACGAAACAAGCGACCCGAATAGGTCGCTTGTGAAGTGCGGATAAAGGGACTCGAACCCCCACGCCTCTCGGCATCAGATCCTAAGTCTGACGTGGCTACCAATTACACCATATCCGCAGGATTCGGGTGCAAAGGTAGGTATTATTTTGGAATTTGCAAACTTTTTTCTAATTTTGTATGAAAAACCTGATAAAAATAGTGATTATGAAGAGGTATTTTTTTGTTTTGTCGCTGCTGGTATTTACACTTTTCAGTTGCAGTAGTGCTCTTGCAGGATGCAAGGCTGCAGGATGCAAGGCTGCACCGGTAAGGTTGTTGGAGTTGGAGATAGGTGCAGCGATGGTTACGCCATCGGCAAAGTTGGATTTTGATAAGAACAAGGTTGGATACAATGTTGAGGCGGAGTTGAGATGTAACTTTAAGAGCCGCCCGTTTGATATTGGTCTGCGTATTGACGGAGATACTTTCAACCGTCAGCTGAAGGTAAACAAGGATTTGCTTAAGTTCCGTTCGCTCAGCGCAATGGTTGTTTTTGATGTCAATATCAACCGCAAGGGAGTCTTCTCGCCATTTATAGGTGTGGGCGTTGGTGGAGGATTGACAAGCAATGAGGCTATGCGATTCAAAGATGTTGTAAATCAGCCTATTAAGGAGACTGTAAATAGTGCCGCTTTTACGATTATGCCACGCGTGGGTGTAGAGATTTTTCATAGGGCGAGGGTGAGTTTGTACTACAAGTACATTAAGAATACAAACTCCCATTTTGGACTCAGTGTTGGCTATGTGATTGGCGGAGGTCGTAAGTAGAGTGTAGTGGCAGAGAAAAGTTCAGTTTGCAGGGCAAAAAGCTCTGCAAATTTTTTTTTGCAATATTTTTAATATTGTGTGGTTAATTTTTACTATCTTTGCGCTTAATTGGGATTGTAATCAATTTTTATGAAACGAATAATACTTTCTGGCGGTGGCACGGGTGGTCATATATATCCGGCAATCGCTGTAGCTGAGGCACTTACGCGAATTTTGGGCGAGGAGAATGTAGAGATTCTCTTTGTTGGTGCCGAGGGAAAAATGGAGATGACAACGGTGCCAAAGGCTGGCTACCGCATTAACGGAGTGCCTATTGCGGGTCTGCAGAGAAGTCTGTCGCTCAAGAATCTGTTGCTTCCCTTCAAAATTTTTAGAAGCATTCGTGAGGCGAAGAAGATACTTAGGGGTTTTCAGCCCGATGTTGTAGTGGGTTTTGGCGGTTATGCCTCTGCGCCTGTGTTGTGGGCAGCCCAGAGAATGGGTATCCCTACGGTGATTCAGGAGCAGAACTCCTATGCTGGTCTTGTGAATAAGATTGTTGGCGGTAGCGCCAAGAGTATCTGTGTAGCATACGACGGTATGGAGCGATTCTTCCCTGCTGAGCGTATTGTGAAGACCGGTAATCCGCTGCGCTCTGCATTTTTGGCGGGCCAGACAGATAGAAAGGCGGCCCTTGAGTACTACGGCTTTAATGAGTCGTTGCCTGTGATTCTTGTTGTGGGTGGCTCATTGGGAACGCGTACGCTCAACAATATGATGCGCTCGTGGATTATGACTCTCGGTGGTAAGGCTCCTGTGCAGGTTATCTGGCAGACAGGTCGCTACTATGAGCAGGAGATGAAGCAGTTTATTTCTAACTATCCTACAGAGAATATCTGGCAGGGTGCCTTTATTGACCGTATGGACTATGCCTATGCTGCGGCAGATGTGGTTATCTCGCGCAGTGGTGCTTGTACTGTCTCGGAGCTCTGTCTTGCTGCAAAGCCGACGCTCTTTGTCCCTTCGCCGAATGTGGCAGAGGATCACCAGACAAAGAATGCTCAGGCCCTTGTAGAGAAGAATGCTGCCCGTATGGTTGCCGATTCGGAGGCTGTTGACTGCGCTATATCTACGGCGCTGAGGATGATTGCTGATAGCGGTGAGCTGACAAAGTTGTCAAAGAATATTGCCAAGTTGGCTATTGCTGACTCGGCAGACCGTGTAGCTGCTGAGGTTCTTAAACACTGCAAACAGAGTTAGTATGGCTGTGAGGAGAATCTACTTTTTGGGTATCGGTGGCATAGGTATGAGCGCGCTGGCTCGTTTCTTTATGCACGAGGGGTGTCAGGTTGCGGGCTATGACCGTACGGCAACGCCACTCACAGAGCGTCTTGAGGCTGAGGGTGCGTTGGTAAACTTTGAGGATAGCGTTGAGGCTATACCAGAGCAGTTTCGTGATAAGAGCACTGTTGTGGTATACACTCCGGCTGTTCCGACAGATCATCCGCAGATGTGCTACTTCCGTGATGGCGGCTACCGTATGCTCAAGCGTTCGCAGATGCTCGGAGAGCTCTCTGTGGGTAAGTTTGTGATGGCTGTGGCGGGTACGCACGGCAAGACCACTACCTCTACACTCGTTAGCTGGCTCAATAGTGCTGCGGCGGGCGAGGGTAGTGCCTTTCTGGGTGGTGTGTCAAAGAATTTTGACTCTAACCTTGTGCTTGGTGCAGGCCGTCGTCTTGCTGTTGAGGCAGATGAGTTTGACCGCTCATTTCTGCAGCTAACGCCAGATGTTGCTGTGGTAACCTCTGCAGATGCTGACCACCTTGATATCTACGGCACTCACGAGGCTGTTAAAGAGGCCTTCTCTCAGTTTATTGATAGAATCTCTGCTGGAGGCGCTCTTGTAATTAAGAGGGGCGTGGATGTGGCGATTCGCAATAGTGAGATTTCGGTCTATAGCTACTCGTACGACACCCCTGCAGACTTCTATGCAACAAAGATTGAGCTGCTATCTACGGGTCACTACACTTTTGATATTGTCACCCCATTTGGAACTATTGAGGGCTGTACTCTCGGTATCCCTGGTTGGGTAAATGTTGAGAATGCTGTGGCTGCTGTGGCACTCTTTCTTCTTGCTGCAAGGGCTGAGGGTAAGAGTGTGGACTATGATGCTCTGAAGGTGGCTTTGGCTAACTTTACGGGCGTTAAGCGCCGCTTTGAGTTCTATGTAAACACCCCAAAGGCGGTCTATATGGATGACTATGCTCACCATCCGCGTGAGCTGAGTGCGGCAATAACCTCTGTAAAGCGTATGTTCCCAGGCCGTAAGTTTACGGCTGTGTTCCAGCCACACCTCTACACCCGTACGCGAGATTTGTACACAGAGTTTGCTCAGGCGCTAAGCCTTGCAGACGATGTGGTGCTGCTGCCGATATATCCAGCTCGCGAGCTGCCGATAGAGGGTATCTGTAGTCAGATTATCGCTGATAGGGTTACAGTGCCTTGTACTATTGTTGAGCGCGAGGCTCTGGCAGAGCACCTTGCTGGCTCGGTAACAGATATTGTGGTTACTTTCGGTGCAGGAAACATTGACGCCTACTGCAGTGCTGTGGCTGAGGTTGTTCGGGCTAAGAGTGGAGAGGAGTTAGGAGATAGGAGTTAGGAGATAGGAGCGAATTAGTCCTTCTTCTCCCACGGGATGATACATAGGGCTTCCGCTAGGGGCTCATTCATCCACACCGAGGGGGTGACACGCAGGGTGAAGC
>JAFOYS010000085.1 GCA_017391435.1 Alistipes sp.
ACATTCATACCACCCTTCAGGTCAAGACCCAAGTTAATCTCCTTCTCCTTGCACTGCTTGTAAGTGAACTGTGCAAGACCAATGTTGTAAACAACCTTGTTCTGAATAGAATCAAGGTAGTACTGCTCCATTGCAACCTGCTCCTCTACTGGGAAAGCTGCAGCGTACTCTACAGCGTCCTTCTCTACGCTACGAGTCTTGAGCGAGAAGGTAAGCTGGTAAACGCACGCCAGCGCAAGCAAGATTGCAATCAATTTGATAAAACCTTTACTTTGCATTTGAGTTAAAAATTAAAATTATTGTTTTTTAGTTTTGTTACTATACACAAAAGCACGCAAAGATAATTAAAATTTTTCAATTTACAATCTTGCGCGCTCTAATTTCGTCAATAATATATACATTTTTACCAAAAAAGCACCGCAAAAGGGTGCTTGATTACTATAATTATCTACCAATTAAGCAAAAACAAGGAGATACAGGAGCAACAGTACCACGCAGACAATCAGCGCCACGGTATTCCAACTTACCCCCTTCTCTTGCTCTGTCTTGTCAACAACAGTAGGTTGATTTTTAAACATAGCATATGGCAGATTAAGCCCAAAAAATCTATTTCTCAAGTATGCAATCTGCCACGGTAGCAGGTAACCCAACTTATGGACAACAACCATCTGCTTGCCATCTACAGTCTCGTGTGACCTACGCTCGGCAGCCTGTTGCAGATACTCTCCAAATCCCACATAGACAGCGCAGGCGTCTGTCATATACTCAATCTTTGCCGAAGTATCTCTAAATCCGTGAATCCAGAGAAACTTATGCGCCATCTCGTGAGCAACAATAGCCACAAGCTCTACAGGGTCATAATCGCCTCTCTCAAAACGACTTTTATCAATCTTGATATATACATACTTAGAGTCATTAAGATTTATCTGTCCAGCCACATTGTCGGGCAGATTATCAAGCTGAACAACTGGGGTATAGCCCACCATAACCATCAGCGCGGCAATCCTCTCGGCAAGGGTCTGAATGTCGTACATTGAGTATCTATAGGGTATTGAAAAGTACAACTTTGACACCTCTTGCGGAAAACTAAGCCCCTTGATTCTACTCTGTAGATGGCCTGCAATCAGATCCAAGCCCTGCTCTGTAATATTATTATTCATTGCTCTAAATATTTCTACAAATATAGAGACAAAATGGCAGAAAATATATCAAAGACCGCTATCTTTTTATAGTTCTGAGAAGATCTGGCACAATCAACACTGGTGAGGTGATTAGCATCAGCCACAGCCAATCCTGAACAGTCAACGGCTCGACATTAAAGAAGCCTCCCGCAAAGTTTACTATCAATATCTGACCCACAAGTATCACTGCAACAATAATCCAGAAGCCAGAGCTATTTGACTCGGTCACCGCCCTGCGATTACGGAATAGGTCAACAAAGTCTACTAACAAACTGCGGTTAGTGTGGAAATACTTAGCGTTGAAGATATTCCAGAACTGGAGCAGCACAAAGGTTGTAAAGAATACTCCCGTATCGTGGCCCGTCATATGAGCCTTTGTTGGCTGGAAGATATCCATAAAGAAGCTCTTCAGACACTCTAAGTTAAACATTCCGCCCACCGTTGCGACATCTATATGACCCAAAAGCTGCCAAAGAGCTGCAAGGAAGATAAAGAAAACAAGTCCCGTAGCGGCAATGCGGACAAACATTGCGCGGTTGATAATATGGCTATTAGGGTCGCGCGGAGGCTCATAAAGCACGCTCCTATCTGGCGGCAATGAAGATAGCGCCATAGCGGCAAAGGTATCCATAATAAGGTTTACCCACAGCATCTGCGTCACTGTCAGCGGCGACTCAAGACCCAGAAAGGCTCCAAGAAGCACAATAAGGCAGGCGCAGAGGTTGATTGTCATCTGGAAGATGATAAATCGGCGGATATTCAGATAGAGAGACCTACCCCACATTATCGCCTTATTGATACTTGAGAAGGAGTTGTCTATAATCGTAATATCGCTCGCCTCCTTTGCCCTTGCCGTGCCGTCGCCCATACTTAGACCCACCTGTGCCTTGCTCAGCGCCGGAGCATCGTTAGTTCCATCGCCCGTTACGGCAACAACCTGACCAGCCTTCTGGAGTAGCATCACAAGGCGCGCCTTATCATCTGGCCTTGCGCGAGAGATAATCTTAAAGTTTTCATCCGCAACAAGCCTTAGTGCAACCTCATCGGACATAGCAGCAAACTCTGGGCCCGTAACGCTCTGCATAGGCTCATCTGCCGAGAGTAGTCCAATCTGGCGACCAATCTCGTTTGCTGTTCCCGGGGTATCTCCCGTAACAATTATTACCCTTACTCCTGCGCGATTGCGGCAGGTATCTATAGCCTCAATAACATCCTCTCTGACAGGGTCTGCAATACCCACAACACCCAAAAAGACCACTGGAGTCTGCTTACCTGACTTTATCTCCTGATAGGCAAAGCCGAGGGTACGCATAGCCTTACTCTGGTAGCGTGTAAGGGTCTGAAAAACATCTTTTTCTGTTGTTGCTCCCGCAATATTGTCACTCATAGAGAGGACAATCTCTGGCGCACCCTTAATAAGGCGGAACACTCTGCGGTCTGTCATCTCTACTGTGGTCTCCATATACTTGCGCTCGGTAGAGAATGGTATCTGGCTTATAACCTTCACGCGGCGGCGATAGTTCTCATAATCCTTTCCCATCTGGTTGAGCCACTTAAGTAGCGCACCCTCGGTAGGGTTACCGATTACTCGCACCTCACCCTTATCCTCAGCCGCAAGCTCGGCTGTTGAGTTTACCGCCACATTTAGGTCCACAATGCGGTTATTTGAGCCATAGAAGTCTGTAGCCATAACCACCATCTGATTCTGGGTCAGCGTGCCGGTCTTGTCTGTACAGATTACTGTGGTTGCGCCCATAGTCTCACAGGCGTGCAGTTTACGCACAAGGTTGTTTGCCTTGAGCATCTTACGCATACTGAGCGCAAGGCTCACTGTAACACTCATAGGCAGTCCCTCTGGCACCGCTACGACAATCAGCGTCACGGCAATCATTATGGACGAGAGCATAAACTCTGCAAAGTGGAGCCAATCAAACTGCCCACCGTCCACCGTATTGTCAGAGAGGAAGAAGAGAAGAGTTCTGCCAATGACAATCAACGCCGCAATAATAAAGCTGGCCTTAGATATCCAACCGCCAAGTTGATCAAGCTGCTTGTTGAGCGGAGTCTCTACATCGCTACCCTCACGAGTAAGAGCCACACCCTTACCCTCCTCAGTACTATCACCAACCGCCTCTACTACATAGTAGCAGTTGCCCTCAATAATCATCGCACCACGCAGCAGAAAATCTGCTGGATATGTGGCATTTGGGTCCTCAAACTCTGCCCCAACACCCTTTGTGGCGTAGAGCTCACCCGTAAACTTAGACTCATCGACCTTAAGCGAGTTTGCAAAGAGAATCTTTCCATCTGCAGGCACCTCATCGCCACTCTCAAGGTAGACAATATCACCTACAACGACATCCTGCTTCTTGACTTTGTATGGTCGCGGAATCATCGACACATCACTCTTGTGCTCCTCAGCCTGCTCTCCGCGCTGCACCTCAGCAGGGGTAACCTCAACAGAGACAAAAGAGCCTCTCTCACTCTTCTGCACAACATCTACCTCAACGCTCTTCTCGCAGAATATATTATCTCCCAACAGCGAGTCTGGCAGACAGTCAAAAGCCGCCTTAACTAACTCTCTTACCACTGCTGGCGCGGGGTTTGGTTCAATATTGGAGACACTCAGCCCCTCGTTGGTATAGTAGCTACGATCTTGAATTGACTTGGTGTGGTTGCTCTCCTCTATATGCGGTATGGAGATATCCTTGTTGTCAATATCCTTGAGCTTTACCGAGCGATAGACCACCACTGGACGGTCGTCCTTAACTTTGTTAAGAATCTCAAACTCCTTGTTGGCCTTGACCTCAAAAATAAAGGCGATACCCGTAGCTAACAGTAACGCTACAAGCACGCCCACAGGCTCTAAGAGCATAGACAGACCCTTTCCCATCCAGAAAATCTCGTATAGAGATATTCCCACCGACAGCGTAAAGACTACAAGCAGTACGATGATAATCGGATCCTTAAACTTGTCAAAATATTGACGCCAGAGAGACTCTTTCTCTGGTGGAGTGATAATATTGCGTCCCTTACCCTCGCCTATCTTCGGCGAGTCTGCAGCCAGACACTTTGAGAGTATACTTTGCTTCATTTTACGGCAAAATCTAAAATTTTCGCAAAGTTAGTGCCGTAAGAGAGAAAAATAGCCAAAAATCCAAACGGTTGGATTCTTGACACAACCTTTCCAGCAGAGATGCCGACTAATAGAACTCATCCAAGATAGTGTGCAGATGGCTTGGAATGTCGTTGTACCATATCCACACCTCTACGGCCTTCATACGGTCGGGTGCAGAGAGGGCCTCAGACGACTTGTAGTAGTCGCAACGGTCAATAATGTAGATTTTACTTCCGCGCTGCTTGTGGTCGAGCATCCAGCGGTAGGCATCGTCTGAAGTGCCAAACTTGAGCAAATCTACAGCCTCTACTACGCTGCTACTCAAAAGTTCAAGTGCCGAGATGGGTAGATCTATAACTATATGGTTATGCAACTTGAGCGGCTCGTGGTAGAATGTCATTGTATAGCCCACAGCGCTATTTGTGATAAAGAATGTGTCGGGCATAGTGCCGTACCTCCAGAGTCCATCTCTCTGAGTGTCATTGTGCGAAATGACACTAAAGTCGCCAAGAATATATACGCTCCCTCTCTCAACCCCCTCTGCCAAGCAGATTAGGTGTAGCAGAGCCAATAGCGCAACGAGAATACCCCTCTTCATAACAACTCTTTTGTGCAAAGATAGCACATTTTAGCAAAACAAAAAACCTCCCGCATAAGCGAGAGGCACTTTTCTCTTGGAATGAAAAAAAATCACTACTTTTGTTATTTTGCTACTGCTTGCAGCACGGATAGCTGTTCTCGTCGAGATACTTTGCATTAAATGCCTCGCGAGACTCAGATAGTGTCGATAGATGGCACTTGTACTTAAATGTGCAACCTGGCTGGCAGAAGTGCATCGGTAGCGCGCCCTCTAAAAGCAGATTGCCATCCTTGTACTCCAAAACCTTCAGAGTCTCGCTATACACACCCTTACTCAACTCGTCAGAGTGGATAGTAAGCTCAGATGCCGCAATATCATAGCTCCACGACATTGTGTGGTAGAGGTATGCGTGATCCTCTGCATTCTCACACTGACTGTAGAGACCTGCCATATAACCCATACGACACTCTCCATCCTTAAGGAAAACCATCGGCAGAGCAACACAGTAGTCAGAGCCCTTTGCAAGTAGCGTTCCAAACTCGAGCTGGCCAAAAGCCTTGATACACTTATCGCCAGAGTAAACCTCAACATCTGACGCGGTAAATACCCCGCTCTGCAAATCAGATACCAACTGCTCCATTACTGTTGGATCTACTAAACGCGACTGCTCCGCATCGCCACCAACGCCCTCAACCTTGTCCTGACAGGCAACAAACGCCATTGCCACAGCCAAAATACTCATAATTTTTCTCATAACCTTACATTTTAAGTTTGTTAATA
>JAFOYS010000086.1 GCA_017391435.1 Alistipes sp.
GTTGGCGCACTTGCTGCCAAGAAGGCTATTGAGAAGGGTATTGCAACCGTATCTTTTGACCGTAATGGTTACCTCTACCACGGTCGAGTAAAAATGTTGGCTGATGCTGCTCGTGAGGGTGGCCTTAAATTCTAAGCGATTATGGCAAATATTAATAACAAAGTACGCACAAGCGAGACCGGCGATTTGAAGGATCGTCTGGTAGCAATCAACCGAGTTACTAAGGTAACAAAGGGTGGTCGCACATTCAGCTTCTCTGCCATTGTTGTGGTTGGTAACGAGAACGGCGTTGTAGGCTACGGTCTAGGTAAGGCAGCCGAGGTTACCTCTGCCATCGCTAAGGGTGTAGAGGATGCAAAGAAGAATCTTGTTAAGATTCCAGTAATTAACGGAACTATTCCACACAAGCAGGAGATGCGCTTTGGTGGCTCAGAGGTAATGATTCGTCCAGCAGCAGCCGGTACCGGTATTATCGCTGGTGGTGCGATGCGTGCCGTGCTCGAGTCTGTAGGTATCAAGAACGTGTTGGCAAAGAGCAAGGGCTCATCTAACCCACACAACCTTGTAAAGGCTACAGTAGCAGCACTTTGCGAGCTTCGCGACGCATACACAGTGGCTCAGACCCGTGGTATTTCTCTTAAGCAGGTGTTTAACGGTTAATTTGTGAAAAGATTATGGCAACATTGAAGATTACACAGATCAAGAGCCGCATCGGCGCTACTGCACAGCAGTGCAAGAACCTTGATGCACTCGGCCTGCGCAAGATGAATCAGAGCGTTAAGCACAGCGATTCAGCAATCATCCTCGGTATGATTGAGCGCGTAAAGCACCTTGTAAAAGTTGAAGAAGTTAACGAATAAGAAGGAGGAATTTTAAATGGAACTCAATAACCTTAAACCCGCAAAGGGTTCTACACACCACGACAAGCGCGTTGGTCGCGGTGCAGGTTCGGGACACGGTGGTTACTCAACTCGTGGTAACAAGGGTGCTCAGTCACGCTCTGGTTACTCTCGCAAGTTGGGCTTTGAGGGTGGTCAGATGCCACTTCAGCGCCGTCTTCCTAAGTTTGGTTTTACCAACCTTAAGAGAGTAGAGTTTAAGCCAATCAACCTCTCTATCCTTGAGGAGCTCGCTACAAAGAGCGCTCTTACAGAGGTTAATCTTGACACTCTTGTTGCTGCAGGTTTCGTATCTGGCAACGACCGTGTAAAGATTCTTGGCAACGGTACTCTTACCAAGGCTCTTACAGTTACTGCACACGCGTTCTCTAAGACCGCTGAGGCAGCTATCGTAGCAGCTGGTGGTAGCGTTGTAAAATTGTAAAACAGGCTAAAACCTAACGAAAATGAAAAGTTATCTGATTGTTGGTGCGTTGCTTCTCGTTATTATCGCACTGCTCGCAACCAACAAGAAACTTGTAGAAACAGTTAAGAACATATTCAAGATTGAGGAGCTTCGCAAGCGTCTTGTTTACACTTGCCTCCTTATTCT
Organism: Alistipes sp.; assembly: GCA_017391435.1. Taxonomy (GTDB): domain Bacteria; phylum Bacteroidota; class Bacteroidia; order Bacteroidales; family Rikenellaceae; genus Alistipes. Next base: position 1,492 of record JAFOYS010000086.1, read on the forward strand.
TGTGTATCGTTTGGGCTGTTATGTAGTAATTCCGGGTATTGACCCTAACCTTCTTGGTGAGGGCTCAGCACTAGCAAACCAGATGGACAGCAATAGCCTCCTTGGCCTGCTCAACGTATTCTCTGGTGGTGCATTTGCTAATGCTGCAATCTTTGCACTCGGAGTTATGCCTTACATCACCGCTTCAATTATCATCCAGCTGCTCGGTATGATGGTACCTGCAGTTCAGAAGGTAATGAAGGAGGGTGAGAGCGGCAGAAGAAAGATGAACCAGTGGACACGCCTTCTCACTATCGGCGTTCTGGCACTTCAGGGTCCAGCTTATGTAGCTAACCTGTATCACCAGATGCCTGAGGCGTTTGTTTACGGTAACACATTTATCTTCACCGTATATGCTACTGTAATCCTTATCGCGGGCACAATGTTCGTAGTATGGCTCGGTGAGAAGATTACTGATAAGGGTCTTGGTAACGGTGTGTCACTGATCATTATGATTGGTATCGTTGCACGCCTTCCACACGCCCTGTTGGCAGAGCTTAGCGCACGAATCAACACCTCTACAGGTTCGTTGATTATGATTATCGTTGAGCTTGTTCTCCTCTTCTTGGTGTTTATGGCAACCATAGCAGTGGTACAGGCAGTCCGCAAGGTACCTGTACAGTACGCTAAGCGTATCGTAGGCAACAAGCAGTACGGTGGCGTTCGTCAGTACATTCCACTTAAGATGAATGCGGCAAATGTTATGCCGATTATCTTTGCACAGGCACTGATGTTCATCCCTATGCTCTTTGCTAATGTAGCACCTAAGTTTGCCGGCGCATTTGCCGATATGACAGGCTTGTGGTACAACCTTACGCTTGCGGTGTTGGTAATCCTGTTTACATTCTTCTATACAGCGATTATCATCAACCCTCAGCAGATGGCTGACGATATGAAGCGTAACAACGGCTTTATCCCAGGCGTTAAGCCAGGCAAGAGCACTGTTACCTATATCGACAACATTATTACAAGAATCACCCTTCCAGGTTCAATCTTCCTTGCAATTGTGTCTATTCTTCCAGCACTTGCAATGAAGTTCCTCGGTGTTCAGCAGGCATTCGCATACTTCTATGGCGGTACTTCGCTGCTCATTATGGTGGGTGTAGTTCTTGACACTCTTCAGCAGATTGAGAGCCACCTTTTGAATCGTCACTACGACGGTCTTATGAAGACTGGACGCATTCAGGGTCGCCGCTAAAGTTTAGCACAGAGTAAGATGATATATCTGAAGACAGAAGAAGAGATCGGGTTGCTCCGTGAGAACAACATTCTGGTAAGTAAAGCACTTGCCGAGGTTGGTCGCCACATTAAACCGGGTGTAACCACAAAGCAGCTGGATAAGATCGCAGAGGATTTTATCCGTTCGCACGGTGCAACACCGGCTTTTCTTGGATACCAAGGCTATCCTGCGTCAGCTTGCATTTCAGTAAACGAGCAGGTAGTTCACGGTATACCGTCAGACAATGTCGTAATAAAGGAGGGCGATATAGTATCGGTCGACTTGGGTACATTTATGAAGGGGTTTGTTGGTGATTCGGCATATACGTTTGCCGTAGGAGAGGTTGCGCCAGAGGTGCGTCAACTGTTGGATGTCACCAAAGAGGCTCTTTATAGAGGTACCGCACAGGCTAAGGCTGGAAATCGCGTAGGCGATATCTCAGCAGCCGTGCAGGACTACGCCGAGAGTTTCGGATACGGCGTAGTGCGCGAACTGGAGGGACACGGATTGGGAAGAAAGATGCACGAAGCCCCAGGTGTTCCAAATTTCGGTATGCGTGGCAGAGGCCCAATGCTCAAGGAGGGTATGGTCATCTGTATAGAACCGATGATTACGATGGGTAGCAGAGCGGTAGTATTTGAGCGTGACGGCTGGACCGTTCGCACAAAGGATCGCAAGCCTGCAGCACACTTTGAGTTTGCTGTAGCCATTCGCAAGGATGGTGCCGATGTACTGACAGACTTTAGTATCATTGAACAGTCACTTTAAAAAAGCGCAAAAACTCTATGGCAAAACAGACTGCTATTGAAAGAGACGGTACAGTAACCGAGGCGTTGTCAAATGCAATGTTCCGCGTTGAGCTTGACAATGGTCACGTTATTACCGCTCACATCTCCGGAAAGATGCGTCAGCATTATATTAAGATTCTTCCAGGAGATAAAGTAAAGGTGGAGATGACGCCTTATGATCTAAGTAAGGGTCGTATATCATTCCGCTACAAATAAATTTACCAAACACACAAAGATTGCTTAATTATGAAAGTAAAAGCATCAATCAAGAAAAGAAGCGAGGATTGCAAGATTGTTCGTCGCAAGGGTAAGCTCTATGTGATTTGCAAGAAGAATCCTAAGTTCAAAATGCGCCAAGGGTAAATAAAAAAC
>JAFOYS010000087.1 GCA_017391435.1 Alistipes sp.
ATATTACCAATAATTCCTATTTCCGAATAAACAGATAAAGTCGGGTAGCAACTACCCGACTAAATATCTACTAAAGTTCCTAATTAGTTCTGAGCAGGAGTCTCAGCCTCTGGCTGTGCCTCTGCTGCAGGAACCTCTGCCTGAGGAACTACAACCTCACCCTCAGCAGGTGCTGCAAGATCCTCAACAAGAGCTGCTGCCTCAGCTGCAACTGGGCTCTGAGCTGGCTTAGTGTCCATAGCAAGAGTTGCAAAGAGGCTCAATGCAAAGATTGCTACTGCAAGACCCCAAGTAGCCTTCTCAAGGAAGTCTGCAGTCTGGCGAACACCCATAACCTGGTTTGAAGCACCAAAGTTAGAGGCCATACCGCTCTTAGGATTCTGAACAAGAACTGCAAGCACCATAAGTACGCTTGCGATAAGAACTAATACAATACAAAGTGTATACATACTATTAACTTAAATTTATGAATTTCTCAATTTTTCTATTTGGTCTGCAAAGTAAGCACTTTTTTTCGGATTTAGCAAACTTAATTTACGATATATTTCAATTGCTTGCTTTTTTAACCCCTGCAGAGCGTAAATTTCTGCAAGTTCTTCGCTCACAAGGTCATCTTCATCGTCAAAAGTGGCCTCAGTAACTACAGTCTCATCCTCTTCGCAATCGCCCACAGGTGCAACAATACGGTGGTCATCGACCTTCAAAAATCTATCAATAAGTTGGCTGCTGGTAACCTCCGAGAGAGATTGGGTGTCTATCTGGCACAGCTCAAGAGAGCTTATATTGCGTGTAGTAGAGAGCAGGCTCTGCAAAGCAGAGTGGTTGTTCTCAATAGCTCGCAGCACGGTACACCACGGGTACTTCTCAACGGGGTAGTTTGATAAAAGAGTCTTCAAATTTGCCATAGTCTACCAATTTGATGCTGCTGCCTGGAAGATATCGGTCACAAGCTGTTCTACAATCTGAGGTATAAGCTCACCCTCAACCTCTGTAAGGAGCTTTGTAGAGTCATAGTCCGCATAGGCAGAGAAGTTACGGTTAAAGGACATCTTGTCGTCAATAGCGTTTGTAAACTTAACCTTCACAGAGATTGTAAGACGGTTCTGCAGAGCATAGTCTCCACTTGAGACAGAGGATGTTGTAGAGCTATAGCCCACAATCTCACCCTCAAAGGCAAAGTCACCACCATCCTCAACCTGAGCAAGCGATGTACGGCTGGCAAAGCGCTGAGTAAGCTCGTCTGTAAGCGTAGCACTAAGCACCGGCGCAACCATTGGCGCATTATTAGGGAAATAGGCCACGCTAAAGGTCTTTGCATCTGGTGGAATAGATGCTCCAGAGAGCGAGTACTTAACGGTACACGCCGTCATAAACAGCGTTAGAGAGGCTATTAATAGGTATAAAAACTTCTTCATATAAACACTTTTTACTCTTCGATTCCCAACTCCTTAATTCGACGATAGAGCGTACGCTCGGACATAAACAGCTCCGCAGCAGCAGCGCGACGCGAGCCACCATTGCGACGCAGTGCGCGGACAATCTGCTCACGCTGCATATCGGCCTTAGTTGCTGGCTGTGGGTTCTCATCAATAATCTCCTCGGCATACTCTACCTGATGCGAAACGGGGTTTGGCAGCAGCGCGGCAACCTCTTGCCTTGGCTCTGGGGTAATTGGCTGAATAGTACCATAGCCACCCATACGATAGAGCATCTGCTTCATCTCGTTAATATCTGCACGCATATCAAAGAGAATCTTATAGAGAATCTCTCGCTCGGTATTCATATCATCAAAAGATGCAGCACCAGCAACAGACGGAGCAGAGACACGATGCTCAGCCGTTAGATATCGCTCAAGGATAGATGCGGTAATAACACGCTCAGACTCAATGGCGGATATCTGCTCTGCAACATTCTTTAGCTGGCGAACATTTCCTGGCCAAGAGTAGCGCTCAAGCATATCGCGCGCAGAGGCGTCAAGAGTAATAGCCGGCATATGGTATCTTACTGCCACATCCGAAGCGAACTTACGGAAAAGGAGGTAGATATCCTCTGGTCGCTCTCTGAGGGCTGGCACTGTAATAGGCACAGTAGCAAGGCGATAGTACAAATCCTCACGGAAGCGTCCCTCGCTAATAGCGCGGAGCAAATTATTATTGGTCGCAGCGACAACGCGGACATTGGTCTTCTGCACTCGAGCAGATCCTACACGGATAAACTCACCCGTCTGGAGCACACGCAGCAGGCGCACCTGTGTTGAGAGAGGCAACTCGCCCACCTCATCAAGGAAGATTGTTCCGCC
>JAFOYS010000088.1 GCA_017391435.1 Alistipes sp.
AATGCAGTTGTCTGGTTATCAGAGTAGAACTTTGCACTCTGGTGTGGATTCTCGCCATAACGAAGGCCCTGCTTGATATCAAACTCAAGGAAGAGTTTCTCGCTAAGACCAGCCTTCTCGCGCATAAAGGTAGCAATGCAGCTGTCGTACTGTGCAGTATGAGTATAAGCCTTTGCAGAGAGGGCAAGACGGGTCTCCACCTTTGTGTTACCGCCCTCAGCAATCTCAGCAAGGACAGTAGCATAGTCAGCAGGATCGCAAACTACAGTAACATCGCGGTAGTTCTTAGCAGCACTGCGGAGCATAGATGGGCCACCGATGTCAATATTCTCAATAGCATCCTCCATTGTCACATCAGGATTTGCAATTGTCTGACGGAATGGGTAGAGGTTTACACAAACAAGGTCAATAAACTCAATACCATTCTCACGAAGTGCCTCAAGATGGCTCTGCTCATCACGACGAGCCAAAAGACCACCGTGAACCTTTGGATGGAGGGTCTTTACACGACCATCACAAATCTCAGGAAAACCTGTAACCTCGCTAATACCGATGGTCTTTACACCCTGCTGCTCAAGCAGGCGCTGTGTACCACCTGTTGCAATAATCTGCCAACCGAACGACTCAAGTCCCTTTACAAACTCAACAAGTCCGCTCTTGTCGCTTACACTTACTAAAGCTCTTTTCATTTCAATATCTTTTTAATCGTTTCTACATACAACTTATGCTCTATCTGCTGTCCTATGCGGTGTACCTGCTCGGCATCGTTTCCATCATACTCGAAGGCTCGCTGCGCAATAATCTTTCCGCCATCAAGACTCTGGTCTACATAGTGGATAGTAATTCCAAAGACCTTTACGCCATACTCAATAGCCTGCTCAACAGCCCTTGCTCCGGCAAAAGCGGGAAGCAGTGATGGGTGGATGTTAATTATTCTACCACCATAGGCACTAAGAAGCCTCTGGCCTACAATACGCATATAACCAGCAAGACAGACAAGCTCAACCTCAGCCCTATCAAGCAACTCAACTATCTGAGCCTCGTACTGCTCCTTTGAGCTATACTCCTTAGGATTAAATGCAAAGCACTCTATTCCAAATCGTTCTGCCTTAGCTACAACCTCCGCCTGCGGTTTATCACAGACAAGAAGCACAACCTGAGCATCTAACTCTGCATTATTGCACGCTGTAACTATAGCCTCAAAGTTGGTCCCTTTACCACTTGCAAAGACAGCAATACGGTGCATAACTACTCAATTACAACACCCTCAGTGTCTGTTACGCAACCGATAACTGAAGCCTTCTCACCAGCAGCAGTAAGGATGTCAATAGCCTTCTGAGCCTCAGACTGGTCAAGAACAACGACCATACCGATACCCATATTGAAGATGTTGAACATCTCGCGGTGAGGAATACCACCATACTTCTCAAGAAGACGGAAAACAGGAAGAATCTCCCAGCTACCCTCAGCAATCTTCAGCCCCTGACCCTCGTGCAGTACGCGAGGAATATTCTCATCAAAACCACCACCTGTAATGTGGCAAATACCGTGAACATCGCAATTACGGATAACCTCAAGCACCTGACGAACATAGATCTTTGTAGGTGTGAGCAGTGTCTCACCCAACTTTGCACCATCAAGCTCCTCGTACTCTGCATTAAGGTCAAGGTTATTATCAGAAACAACCTTACGAACAAGGCTAAAACCATTTGAGTGAACACCGCTTGAAGCAATACCTACAAGCACATCACCAACCTTAACCTTGCTACCATCGATAAGCTGAGACTTCTCAACAACACCGCAAGTAAAACCTGCAATATCGTAATCTCCACCCTCGTACATACCTGGCATCTCGGCAGTCTCACCACCAATAAGCGCGCAACCAGCCTGACGGCAACCCTCAGCAACACCTGCTACAAGTGCCTCAACCTTCTGAGGAATGTTGTGACCAAGAGCAAC
>JAFOYS010000009.1 GCA_017391435.1 Alistipes sp.
AGCTGGGGTGTTAATTACGCGCTTAAAGGCCTCGTCATCCTTCGGATTTATCACAAGGCGGATATAACCCATAAGGTCCTTAATCTCCTTGTGGTCATAGAATGAGTTTCCCTTGTAAATCTTGTATGGTATACCCTTACGGCGCAGTGCATCCTCAAGCACAAGCGACTGATTGTTAGTGCGATAAAGGATAGCCGCACTCTGCCAATCATCGCCACCCTCGCGCACGCGGTCACGAAGGTCTGTAACAACAAGCTCCGCCTCTTCACGGTCTGTATAGGCCTTGAAGATACGAATCTTATCACCCTTCTCGGCTGCCGAGAAGCACTGCTTCTGCATCTGGCGGGCGTTGTGCTTGATAACCGAGTTTGCAGCATCTACAATAGTCTGCGTAGAGCGGTAGTTCTGCTCAAGCTTAAAGACCTCTGCCGATGGATAGTCACGCTGGAAGGAGAGAATATTCTCAATCTTTGCACCGCGGAAGGAGTAGATACTCTGTGCATCATCTCCAACCACGCAGACCCTGCCGTGCAGCTGCGAGAGTCGGCGCACAATTAGATACTGGGCATAGTTTGTATCCTGATACTCATCCACAAGGATATACTGGAACAGCTCCTGATATCTACGCAAAATCTCTGGGCGGTCGCGCAACAGGATATTTGTCTGCAGCAGCAGATCGTCAAAGTCCATAGCGTTATTCTGCTTACAGCGACGACAGTACTCTATATAGATATTAGAGAACTCAGGAATCTGCAGACTTCTATCCTCGCCCGTCAGTGCTGCATTTGCGGCATAGGCTCCCGGGGTTATAAGGCTATTCTTAGCTGTAGAAATGCGCGAGTGGATAAGGCCTGGCTTGTACTTATTGTCGTCGAGATTTCGCTCCTTGATAATGGTCTTTATCAGGTTTTTAGAGTCGGTAGTCTCATAGATGGTAAACTCGCGCTTGAAGTCTATAGCCTCTGCATTCTCACGCAGTATACGGGCAAAGATTGAGTGGAAAGTACCCATATGTATTCTACGAGCCTCACGACCAACCATAGCATCAATACGCTCACGCATCTCTGTTGCTGCCTTCTTGGTAAATGTCAGCGCAAGGATATTCTCCGCACGCACGCCCTGCTCAAGCATATAGGCAATGCGCGAGGTAAGCACACGGGTCTTTCCCGACCCCGCGCCAGCAATAATCAGCGATGGGGTATTATAGTGTATTACCGCCTCTTTCTGAGCCGGATTAAGTCCTTCTAATATTTTACTCATCTTACTTTTTGTTTTTCTGTTGGGCGGCAGCGCCTACACCATCTGCCCTATTTGCACCTCGGAGCAGGAGTGGTCAGATTTTGCAACGGCTTACCCCCTTCTAAACTCTGAACAGGTTATGGCAGTAGCGATTGCCACATTTAGCGACTCAGAGCCTGGGTTGTCTAAAGGATATGGCGGAATATAGAGGCGGTCTGTTACACTCTTCTCGCACTCAGGGCTTATACCCTGACCCTCATTGCCCATAACAATGACTCCACAACAGCTCTTCTCGGCCTTGTAGATATTCTGTCCATCGAGGAATGTTCCGTAGATGTTCGCTCCCCTATCTCGCTGACTCTCAAGCCACTTTGCAAGGTCTGTATAGTGTACCCTTACGCGGATAATAGCACCCATAGTTGCCTGAATAACCTTCGGATTAAAGCAGTCTGCACTCTGAACAGAGCAGACAATATCTGTAATACCAAACCAATCTGCAAGGCGGATTATAGTACCTAAATTACCTGGATTCTGCACCCTATCAAGGGCAAGAACAAGGTTTTTAGTAGGGTCCACAGTGGCAATATCATACTTTGGAGACTCAACAACCGCAAGGGTACTATTTGCGCTCTTAAGCTGCGAGATGCGCTCCATATCCCTCTCGGCAATAACCTCCGCCTCTGGCCATAGAGGTTTTGTCGTATAAATTTTTCTTACGCGCAGAGATGAGGCGCGAAGCTCTGCTACAAGCTTCTCACCCTCTGCAATAAAAGCACACTGCTCCTCTCGCCCCTTTTTATCAGCAAGAGCGCGCACAGACTGTATCTCTGCCTTGGTTATCATACGGTATATGTCTCCCCTTCCTCGGCAAGTGCCGAATTTTCAAAAATCTCTTTGGCCTGCTCAAGTAGCACCTCTGGCGACTTGTAGCGCGACGAAAAGTGGCCCATAATAAGCCTATCTGCCCCTGCAATAGCTGCCATCTGCGCCGCATCAGTTGCTGTAGAGTGGCCTCGCTCCTTGGCATCGCGCGCAAACTCACTACCATATGTCGCCTCGTGGTAGAGCAACGACACCCCCTTAACTCTCTCTGCTGCAACTGCCGAACGAGAAGTGTCCGACAGATAGGCATAACTACGCGGCTCAAAAGGCAGATAGGTTAATTCGCTATTCTCCACCACTGTGCCATCCTCAAGGGTGATATCTTCACCTCGCTTAGCGGCCACAATCTGGGCAATAGTGAGGTTATACTTAGTAATCTTGAACTTGTCTACATTAAGCTCTGGGCGCTTCTCCTTAAAGTGGTAGCCAGAGCACGGTACGCGGTGGCGCAGAGGAATGCTCCACACCTCAAGAC
>JAFOYS010000089.1 GCA_017391435.1 Alistipes sp.
AAGTAGATATTTCCACAATCTCCTTAACATACGGGCACAAAGATATTAAATATTTGTGTATTACGCAAATTTCATTTTATAGCCAGCAGAGTGCCGTTTTTGAGCCTCTACAGGACAAAATATTTTGCAGAGATAGTTGTATATATGCAACAGTTAACCATAAAAATGTTTATCTTTGTAGAGCCTAAACTAAAATTTACAATTATGAAACAGATTCTTATTACCGTAATCCTCTGTGCTACAGCTCTTGTTGCTCTGCGTATTGCAGTTCCAAAGCCAGAGAAGAGCCAGTCCGTTATTGAGGCTATCTATTCTCGTCGTAGCATTCGCGAGTACAAGCAGACTCCTGTAGAGAAGGAGAAGTTGCTTACTGTCGCTAAGGCGGGTATTGCAGCTCCAAATGCTATGAACCGTCAGGCTTGGGCTCTGCGAATTGTAGACAGCAAGCAGTGGATAGATGATTGCACTGCGGCATATGTTGAGACTATTAAAGGTACTCCAATGGGTGACCACCTGCTTACAGATGGCTTCAGAAATATGTTCCGCAATGCTCCAGCCGTAATCTTTGTAGCTGCACAGCCAAGTGCATATGCTGGTGTGGACTGTGGTATCCTTGGTCAGAATATTATGCTTGCGGCTTATGAGTTGGGCCTTGGTACCTGCTGCCTCGGTAGCCCTGTAGGTTTTATGCACTCAGATAAGGGCGCTAAGTTCCTTGCTGACCTCAACCTGCCAGAGGGTTATCAGGTGCAGTTTGCTATTGCAATTGGCTACCCAGACCAGTCTCCAGAGGCAAAGCCGAGGGATGAGTCAAAGATTGCCTTTGTTGAGTAATTTTTTGACGATTTTTTGATATTTTTACCTGAATTGCTGCTCTATATAGTAGAACAGTAGTTCAGGTAAATTTTAAACAGTAGAGACTATGGGAAGAATAAGAGAGATGCGCGGGCTGAAGTGTCCAAATCACGACTATGTTAGAGATGACCACCACTTTATGTATGAGGAGGCATATTTGGGGGCAAGACCTCTGCCGACCACAAGGTGTTTAAAGTGTAGGTATACTATGTCGCTGCATAAGCCACAGAAGTATTAGTATGTTGATTACCAATCTAATACATCCTGCCACAAGTGGAGAACTTAGAGAGTGGCTTGAGGCTCACCACACTGTAGAGAGGGAGTGTTGGGTAGTAACCTCTCGCAGTAAAAATCCGATTGCAGGTGTCGTGCCGTACCTTGAGGTTGTGGAGCAGGCGCTCTGCTTTGGATGGATAGACTCTACGCTAAAGCGCCTTGATGATGGTCGCCTTGCTCAGCGCATATCTCCGCGCCGAAAAAGTAGCCACTGGACAGAACTTAACAAGGCTCGCTGCGCCGAACTTGAACAGCGAGGACTTATGACTGACGCTGGCAGAGCAGCCCTTGCTAAGGCAAAGTAGACTACCTCTTGCCACAAACCCTTCTGCAGAGGAGCGTAAAGAGCTCTGGGCGAGGGCAGTGGCTCTTCTGTAACTCTAATATAAAACTGTGATAGGGGAGATCTGGAGCACATCGCTGCCAGATCTCTCTCATTGTTAGATCTGTTGTCTCCAGCAACTCTATCGCCTCTTGGTAACGCTTGTAGCTCTTCGGTTTGTCTACAGATATTCCGTTATATTTTGTCATAGTTTGGGACTTTGGTTGCACAAATTTAGCAACCATTCTCCACGCAAGAGAGTCTAAAAATATATTTTATTGCCGTTGTATAAAGCGCAAAATCTCCGTTGTTAATGCTGTTATAGCTCTTTACAGTGTTCTATAAGTGACATATGGCAATATTCAGCTAAAATAGGTGCTAAAACTGTAGTCTTTTAATGTCTATAAAAAGTGTTAGTTTTTTGCTCTTGTCGTCTGTGTGCTCTATCAATGTTGCTATAGCGGAACTTTGTAACTGTTTGATAATCAGATTTGGCGGTTGTTAGATACTGCGTAAAATCACACCATTTTGGCGCTCTGTCTTTAATAGTCCAAAAATCGTAACTACTCTGGGAAATTTGATGCATTTTCAGTGGCTAATATCTATTTTATTGAATTACAGTTACGATAAAAATTGTTATAACTGTAGTGTTTAAACCATTGAAAAATAGTTGATTGTAAGAAAATACTATTTATACACACAAAAACAATGCTGATATTTCTGCAAATGTTATAGATTATCATCGCTTTAGCACTATTATTGCTCTAATATCAGAAAAATTTGCCCTAAAAGTAGCCATTTTAGCACTCTATTCTGCAAAGAGATGAGAGTTGATTTGGACTGTGCCACTTTTTGGCATATGTAGTAACTACCTTTGTCGGGCAATTCGAAATTTAACCACAAAAAGATATGCTTATGAAGAGTGAAAATCCTTATCTGACAGTGTTAGAGTTCCGCTCTAAAGATGCGAGTGTAACTATTGACGAAGCAATGCTCGCACTCTTTCCGCTTGCAGAGTGGAATGCAGTTTCTGACCGCTCAACCTTTGAGAGTAAAAGCCTTTGTAATCTGCTATTAGTTACCCACTTAGAGAATAGTAAAGCTGTTTTCAGAAAAATAGTTCACAAATTTAATCTATTAGACGAGCACTGCGTTCAGCTAATGATTATGTCCAAAGTGAAGCCTATTTTGCGTAAGAGAACACTTCACAAACTTATACCTAACCTCAAGTTTGTACTCCACAGCGTAGAGCAAGATTTGTATATGTAACGATTGTTTGAGAATTAGTTTGACGCAACACACCCCGACCTTTACAAGTCGGGGTGTGTTACGCTTATTGTTGATTGTTTAGTTGCTCAAGTAGGTTCCTAACATCTTCAACAACAATCTCTAATATATTTCCTACAGTTGCATTTGGTGAAATCTTTCTGTATTGATAGATGTAATTCACACCATTGCGCCCTGCAAACGAACAGTAATGTTTTCGTTGTCCAGATTCTATTAATAAGTCATTTTTAGGAAAACAATCATTATTAGCATCGTTAGGGTGAACTTCAGGATTCATAAACCTATGACACTTTTGGATATCTTTGCACCTATTAGCACTCTGTTTTACTCGGTCATCTTTGGTGCTGGCGCCCCCATCTCGAGCATTAATTGCGTGTCGATATTGATTTCCTTGTATTGAAATAAAAAACGCCTCTGCATCTAAATTTCGAGATTTATCCTCAGACTCGCCTATGCCTTTGATCATTACCTCCAGAATTGGTTGAGAGTTAGAGTATGCAATTTGAGGTGTAATACTTAAAGTTGGGTGTTCTAGAAGACCCTCATCTTTCAATCTGTCCTCCAATTTTTCTTTTAAAATTGCCGTTCTATATTTACCATATAGATCGTGAATTCTCAACTCTTTCGCATCGCTATATTTATTGGAAACATTGATTGATTGACCATTGTTAGAGACCACATCCTCTTGGTTCTCTCCTTCATTTTTACTTTCTCTATCATTGTAATTCAGCAAAAATGTGTTATTGTCTACGACATCTTCTTTCCAGATATTGGCTAATGTTATAAGGGCTTGAACGAAGTTGGCATAATCATTTATTAGTTCTTTACTGTAGCCACTAAAATTTGATTGAAAACACTCTTTTAAAAGGCCTTCGCATATAGACTGATAACTAACATATCGCCAATCATCTATTTCAATGTTAGATTCTGTTAGGGATAACAAGATTCTTTGAGGCTTAGTCTCTTCTCCGAATTTTTTTATAATTTTGTCATTATACTTAGCAAGCTGTTCCAGAGTAGGAATGCTCTTTACTTTATTCTCAATTACGGCCAAAAGTCTCTCCTGTTTCTCGTCATTGCTAATGATGCATAGATCAAAATTGAGATACTCTCGTTTTGCTACCCAATTTTCTCCCCAACTGTCTGTATCAAATCCAATATCGT
>JAFOYS010000090.1 GCA_017391435.1 Alistipes sp.
AGCAACAAGACCAGAATCAGGACAACCAGAATCAGGAGCAGGAGCAAAATCAAGAGAATCAGCAGAATAAGCAGGACAAAGAGGAGCAAGAGCAGCAGGATAAAGAGCAGAAGCAACAAGAGCAACCTTCTGAGCAGCAGATCTCTGAGCAGGAGCAGCAGGCGATGCTTGAAGCTATTCAGGCTCAAGAGGACAAGACCCAAGAGAAGCTCAAAGAGAAGCAGGGTGTCATTATCCGCGGCGGTAAAAATTGGTAGTATATAATAACTAAATTATGGAATTTGCACAACCTAAAATATTGTGGTTTTTACTGCTTCTTGTGCCACTTGTGGCATACTACATCTACCGTAGCCTTCAGGGAGGAGCCGCAATAACCGTCTCAACGACAGATATAGCCAAGAGCGCACCAAAGAGCTGGCGATACTTTCTTCGCCACATACCTTTTGTGCTCCGATGCGCTGCGCTGATACTTATTGTGATTGCTATTGCACGCCCACAAAGTGCTGAGCACTATACAAATACGACAACCGAGGGTATTGATATTATACTTGCCGTAGATGCCTCAACATCTATGCTTGCCAAGGACTTTACACCAGACCGTCTGAGCGTTGCAAAGGATGTTGCTGCCGAGTTTATCTCTGACCGCGCAGGTGACCGAATTGGTATTGTCGTCTTTGCGGGTGAGTCGTTCACACAGTCGCCTCTGACAACAGACCAGAGCTCACTGCACACAATGATTAACCGTGTCCGCAGTGGTATTATTGAGGATGGTACTGCAATTGGAAATGGACTTGCTACATCTATCAACCGTCTGCGCGAGAGCGATGCAAAGAGCAAAGTGGTAATACTGCTTACCGACGGAGTAAACAACCGTGGAGAGATCTCTCCGCTCACAGCCGCACAGATTGCCAAAGAGCAGAATATCAAAGTCTACACCATCGGCATTGGCAAGCAGGGCACCGCCCCATACCCACTCTTTGATGAGCGAGGCCGTGAGGTTGATGTTGTAGAGATGAAGGTCGAGATTGACGAGAAGATTCTACGCGAGATTGCTCAGCTTACAGGTGGCGAGTACTTCCGTGCGACAAATAAGCAGAGCCTTAAGGCTGTTTACGACAAGATTAACACCCTTGAGAAGAGTACCGTAGAGATTGAGAATAGAACACTGTTCCACGAGCTATTCCTACCCTTTGTACTCTGGGCACTTGCAGCCCTTCTGCTTGAGTTTATCATAGAGAAAATTGTCCTTAAACGCATACCATAATGTTTCAATTTGCAAACCCCAAGATACTCTACCTACTGCTTGTTGTGCCAGCAATGATAGTCGTAGTTATACTACTATCAATTGTGCGAAAGCGCAACCTTAGCAAGTACGGAAATATCACACTGCTTAAGACTCTTATGCCAGATGTATCTCTCTGGCGCACAAGGATAAAACTAACGCTCTACCTGTTAGCACTAACTGCTACAATCTTTGCCGCTGCACGCCCTCAGTTTGGCGCAAAGTTGCGTGAGCATAAGAGCACTGGCGTGGAGATGATGCTCGCTATAGATGTCTCAAATTCGATGCTTGCTGAGGACTTTGCCCCTAACCGCCTTGATAGAACAAGGTATGCCATTGACAAGCTCTTTGCCTCTATGAATCAAGATCGCGTAGGTATGGTGGTCTTTGCGGGTGAGTCAAAGGTTCAGCTGCCAATCACATCAGACTACCGTATGGCTCGCAGCTTTGCTAAGCGACTCTCGCCAGAGCTTGTTCAGGTACAGGGTACAGAGATTGGCCAGGCGATAACCCTTGCAACACTCTCATTCTCAAAGAATCGCGATGCGGGTCGTGTAATTATCCTTATTACCGACGGTGAGACTCACGACAACACCGCCCTTGATGCCGCTAAGCGCGCGGCTGAGCAGGGTATTCGCATCTATGCCGTAGGTATCGGAACACCAGATGGTGCACCCGTTAAGGTCGCTGGTCAGTGGCTCAAAGATGAGAAGGATGAGATGGTGGTTAGCCGCCTCAATGAGGAGCTTCTACAACAGATTACCGCCGCTACTGGTGGCGGATATATCCGTGCAACAAATAGCACCTTCGGACTTGATGAGATTGTAAACGAGATCAACAAGTTAGAGCAGGGTGAGCTTACAACACTTAGCTTTGAGGAGTACAACGAGCAGTTCCAGTGGATTCTTGCCGTTGCGGCTGTGCTACTTGTTCTTGAGAGTCTGATTCTCAGCCGTCGCAACCCTCGCCTGAAAAGATTCAACATTTTCCGCGAGTAGAGGATGAAGGCTCTGCATATCGGGGCGGGCAAGATTGGCCGCGGTTTTATTGGTGCAAAACTCTCGGAGTCTGGCTACCAACTCACCTTTGCCGATATAAACCGTGATATTGTTGCTGCCCTTAACCGCGATAAGCAGTACACACTCCATATTATGGAGCAGGGTGGAGGCAGCAAAATAATCTCAAATTTTGACGCCGTAGAGATAGCCTCAGAAGCCTTTTTTGAGAGGTTTAACCAAGCCGATATTGTCACAACGGCTGTCAGTATGGCAGCTCTTCCACGCCTTGCTATAACCATTGCAAGAGCGCTCTGTTTTAGATACATAAACAACTGTAACTCAGCTCTTAACATCATCTGCTGCGAGAATGGCATTAGAGCCACATCGGAGCTAAAGAGGCAGATATTTGACCATCTTGACA
>JAFOYS010000091.1 GCA_017391435.1 Alistipes sp.
CTGCTTGGTCTGTAAGGACCCACATTAATATTAGAACTGAAAATTATGCTAACAAGTCCGACTATATGTATGTGCGTGCAGTGGCGGTATTTTAATGGAATCAGATATGAGAAGGATTGTTTGTATGCTCTTGGCACAGCTCTGTGTGGCGCTCTGTGTAGCAGAGCAACGCTCAATAGTTTTAGATGAGAGTTCGTTACGCAATGTAGATAGTAGCGCAGAGATAGGTGTTGACCCGTCGCGCAATCGTTGTGCCCGCCTGAAGATTCACTTTCAGAGGATGACCAGAGCGGAGGTTGAGGCGCTGCAGATTAAGTTTCGCTCTAATACGGCTCTTATAAAGCAGGTGGTAGAGGATGAGGCTGAGAGTACACTCATCCTTGAGATGACGGCAAAAACAAATACACGATTCTATGTGGTCCACCCAGAGTTGGGCGAGAGTAATGAGATAAACATCAACCTTGAACCAGACAGAGAGTACACCCTTACAGCGGAGCTAAACCAGAGGTATACTATTGTCGTTGAGTCTGATGTCGTAGGGGCTGTAGTGGTGTTGGATGGAGTGCAGCGGGGAGAGATTGCAGAGAACAAACTGCTATATATAACTGATGTTACGGCAGGAAAGCACTATCTTGAGCTTGAGTATAGAGGTCACAGAGAGGGTGGAGCTATTGTTGTGCATACTAAGAGTCTGCACTTTAAAAAGGAGTTTGAGCTTCAGAGATATCACCACTACAAGGTTGGCGACTACTACAGTGATGGGAACAAGGAGGGTGTTGTCTTTTGGGTGACAGACAATGGTCTGCACGGGCTGATTGTCAGTATGACTCAGAGCCCATATCCTCTGCAGTGGGCACGCACTGAAAAGCTACAAAAGCGGTGGTTTAACCTCAAGAGCGAGAAGGGGGCAGAAAATACATCCATAGCGATGTCTCAGGCAGAAGATAGAGATAATCTTGAGGCCTTTAAGTGGTGCACAGATATGGGTGAAGATTGGTTTCTGCCAAGTTGGCAGCAGTTAAAGATTCTACTTGCGGACGATGTTGTGCGTAAGGCTGTAAATAGCACTCTGCAGAGTCGTGGTGCGGATATGCTCTACGATAGGGGTGAGAAGTTGCGCTACTGGACATCTGTAGAGTACGGTACAAAGAGCGAGAAAGAGTACGCTCAGAGTATCTATATGGGTGACTGTACGGTCCGTTTTGTGCATAAGAGAATGAGGTGCTTTGTCCGCGCAGTGGCGGAGTTTTAGCTGGGAAGGTAGCCGAAGGTAAGCAGGCAGAGAAGTTAGAGAGTTTAAGGAATTTAGGGAATTTAGGGAAGTTAGTGATTTTGTTTGTCCTTGAACTCCTTAATTTCCCTAACACACGAGACACAGTGTCACTTGTCACTCTTGTCACGGCCGTACACACCCCTGTGACAGCGTGACATTGTGACATTTTTGGGGGGGGCTGACGCAGAACGGCTGACGCAAGCAGAGAGTTTAAAGAATTTAGGGAAGTTAGGGAGTTTAGTGATTTCGTTCCTTAATTCCCCTAAACTCCTTAAATTCCCTAACACCGAACAGACCCAATAGAGCGATACTACTCAATCTCCCAGTCGTATCCGTCTTTGCGGTCCTTGACGCGGATACCGATAGCGGTAAGACGGTCGCGAATCTGGTCTGAGAGTGCCCAATTTTTAGCAGCCTTAGCCTCAAGGCGCATATCAAGCAGCATCTCTACAAGTGGGGTAACCATATCCTTGCCACCTGCTGCGGCAGCCTTCTCATCCTTAAGACCGAGGATGTCATATGCCCAGCGGTTTACTGTTGCCTTAAGCGAGTCAAGATCCTCAGCAGTAGCGGTGTGGCTACCGTCAGTAAGAGAGTTGAAAATCTTTACATAGTCAAACAGTGCCGAGATAACCATTGGTGAGTTAAGGTCGTCGGCCATAGCTGCCTCGCATCGCTCTGCAAGTTCTGCGGCGTTGAAGGTTGTTGCTGCGGCTGGCTTTGCCTTGTTAAGAGCCTCAATACCCTTCATAAGTCGGTCAAGACCCTTCTCGGCAGCCTGTAGCGCCTCGTTAGAGA
>JAFOYS010000092.1 GCA_017391435.1 Alistipes sp.
ATTATGATATTTGCAGACGCAAAGGATTTTACTTTTGTCTTGCAGAATATTTATGGAAGCACTATCAAAATTGTTTGGGACGAAGCTGTATTTGTAAATTTTGATGGAAGTACAGAAAAGGTTATGCACAAAGGAACAAAATATGCTGAAAGAAACGAAAGTCAACCACCGACAACAATTATCAAAAATGCAAAATGGGAAGATACTGTTATACCAAACCATTTAGTCTACTGGTATGAGAGTACTAGCAAATATATAAAATCACAATGGAGCACTCGTTCTATGTATCCAAAAGAAAAAGGGTTAGAACCTGGGCAAGTGATGCTTATGCTTCCTATACAAATTAGAGATGTTATCAATGAATATATTTTTGTTTTTGATGTCAAATATGTATTCAAACATCCTGAACGACTCAATCTATAAAATTTTAGGTAATAGATATTACACCCAATTTTTTTAAGTCAATAATTAGTCTTCATTTTATTACAAGGGTAGGCAGGGGTGCTATTTCGCAACTTTTACATTCGCCAAA
This sequence comes from Alistipes sp., assembly GCA_017391435.1. Taxonomy (GTDB): domain Bacteria; phylum Bacteroidota; class Bacteroidia; order Bacteroidales; family Rikenellaceae; genus Alistipes. Next base: position 533 of record JAFOYS010000092.1, read on the forward strand.
GGAGGGGGACTTGACGGGGCAGGAATGGTGTACCGCAGTGCCCAAATCTTTGCCAAATCCTCCAAGAAAGAGTTCGAAAATAGGACATCATAGGGTACGAAAAAGAGGAAGATATCATCTTCCTCTTTTTCGTTATACCCTGCGCCGAGCTCGTTGCGCCTGCTGAGGACCTTCGACCCACTTAAAGATTATTTGGGTCGGAAGCAATGTCACGCATCCATAGTATCTCTCTGCTCGCGCTGTTTGTAGTACTCGTGGACTAGGCTTCTGTAGCCGAGTTGCTTGAGGTGCTCGTAGGTTATTCGGTAGTTGGACTTATTGTGTCGGCCCGTAGCCAGAGCGCGTATGCTCTGTTGAAGATATTGGTCGATGATTCGTAGCGACTCACTGCTAGTAATAACAGGGAAGTACCAGCGCGACCAAGTCAGCGTATCCTCAAGGTCGGCATCGTAGAACTTACGATTAAAATAGTTTATCAAACTTGCCATAGCGCGCTCGGCAGAGTGGCCTTTACGCTTTTTCCAGCGTAGCAGGGCTCGCATTTTACGGCGAATCTTACCCTTCATCTTCTCTACGCCCGACTCTGAAATATCGATATGGTTACTACCGCACTTAAAGCCCAGAAACTCATACGGCTCCTCTGGAGTGTATATACGCTCTTTTGTCGGATTAACCTGCAGGTTATACTTAGCAATAAACTCCATCATCTTTGCCCTATAGAGCTGCAGAGTCTCTAAATCCTCTGCAAAGAGTATTATATCATCCGAGTAGCGAGCATATACAACACCTCTATCTGCAAAGTAGTGGTCCACCTCGTTAAGATAGACATTTGCAAGGAACGACGCCAAAGGCACGCCCGCCATAACGCCCTTAGGCTCAACAACAACCTCGCCACCAGAGATACACCTATCATCTGTCAGCACGCGCTCAAAAAAGTCATAAAGCATCTTATCGTCCGCAAGCAAATCTTTGAGCAGCGGCAGCAGAATCGGCACAGATATAGAGTTAAAATAGTTCTGAATATCAAGCTTATATGCCCAGAGGCCTTTTCCGCGCACCCTACTATAGAGTCTACGCACAGCGTCCGATGCGCGCACGCCACGACGAAAGGCATAGCAGTTATTTGCAAATGCCCCGTCGTACTTGTAGAGCATATGTGCCAAGAGCTTCAAGAGCGTCATCTCATCCTCATAAAACGAGTAGACAACGCGCTTCTTGTTTGTTCCGCGCTTGTTTACCACCCTCTTCTGCGGAATAGAGAGACCCACTCCCTCAATAATACTATTAACAAGAGGCAGATACTGCTCTGTCTCCACAAAGGTGTCTGTCTGCTCAAACTCTCGCCAGTTAAACTTACCCTTCTTTAGACGATAGGCAAGGAAATCCTCCCACACCTGTTGAGAGGTTAACTTTGTTATGATACTATCCATACTGTCACAAAAAAAAGAGAAAGGGGGAGGGGTTTTGAATTCGCGAAATTCGCGAATTACAAGATGGTACATAGCTCGGCCGCCTGCAAGACCTACTTTGAACTATGCTGCATCCGTCACAGGCGCAACACTGTTGCATCCCCCTTTCAAATACGACTCTTAACTATAGTCTACTGAAGAAACTCTCTCAGACGATGTACTACATATGTAACATCGTTAGATAGCTCAGTATAGAATGGAATGTAGGCCACACCCATCTTCTTCATATACATCTTTGATATCAAGAACTTAACCCTATTGTAGTGCGACCACTTCTCGCCCAACATAATTGTACCCACCAGCTTATCATCCTTATAGATAGCAAAGTTGTACGGCGCACCCCACTCAGCCTTATATGCCTGATATGGACGAGTCTTGTATAGCTGGAAAGAGTCATTCTGCTCGCCGACAATATCCACTACAGAGACCCCCTCGCGGAAGGTATACTCCGCAAATTCGTTCTGCAAAATCTCTCTAAAGTATGCCTGACACTGCTCTGCCTCTAACCCTACAGTAGAAGTTACCGCGTACTGAGCCTTAAGATCTACATCAACCTTATAGACCTCATTTTTCTTCTCTGTACCCTGTTCACAATTAGAGACAACAAGTGCTAACAAACTACTTACAATGCCCATACCAATAAAAATTTTAAGATGATTAAACCCGGTAACTACCTAAGACAAATAACGGGCTCCATATTATCTGAAACCCGTTACAAAAATATGTCAAATTTCTGAATTTTGCAAATATTTCGGCCTTTATTTTTAAAATAATTAATATCTAATTATATAGGTATACAAACACCCTCGGCCGCTACATACTCCTACTTAAAGATAGTATACTCCAGAATTGTAGCCACGCGATTCTTAGAGGTCATACCAGCTTTGTGGGTCACAATTCCCAGATAGAGTTTATCTCCCATAACCTGCACACCCTCAGCCTCGCAGTAGAGGTTTGTGTTAAGATCCAGCAGGGTCTTCATATTCTCAAAATCAGACGCCGCAGCAATCCTTGTTCGGGGCACCATACGCTTTCCAGTGTAGTCAAAAATCTCAAGATAGGCCTGCGAGTTGTCATACACCCCGCTACCCTTCTTCTTCTCATATGCATAGCCCTCATACCAGTAGATATAGTCTCCCGCAATTGCGTGACCCTGATAAGCACTTGAGTATGTGTTAGTAAAGTTGGTCTCGTTGCTATTTGAACTACTCTTTATCGTAAACGAGCCGAGAGGCGTCAGCGTATTGAGATTTCGCGCCTGAATAGTGGTTGTCTCGGTGTGGTTTGTAGTACCTGTATCACCCTCACCACCCCAAGTGCGAGTCAGTGAAACACTCTGCTC
>JAFOYS010000093.1 GCA_017391435.1 Alistipes sp.
TTGGTGTAGAGGTCTACACTGAGGATGGTAATAAGAATCCAGTTCAGATTGCACAGAATGCAATTCAGTATGCCCGCCAGAAGGGTATTAACACTGTTATTGTCGATACCGCAGGTCGATTGGCTGTTGACGAGGCGATGATGGTTGAAATCACAGCAATCAAGGCTGCTGTAAATCCATCTGAGACCCTCTTTGTTGTTGACTCAATGACTGGTCAGGATGCAGTAAATACTGCTCGCGAGTTTAACGATCGTCTTGACTTTGACGGTGTAGTACTGACAAAGTTGGATGGTGATACTCGTGGTGGTGCGGCAATATCTATCCGCTCTGTTGTAAACAAGCCGCTCAAGTTTATTTCAAGTGGCGAGAAGATGGATACCCTACAGGTATTCCACCCAGAGCGTATGGCAGACCGTATCCTCGGTATGGGTGATGTTGTATCACTCGTAGAGCGCGCTCAGGAGCAGTACGACGAGGAGGAGGCCCGCAAGCTTAAGAAGAAGCTCGTCAAGAACCAGTTTAACTTCAACGACTTCCTTGCTCAGATTGCTCAGATTAAGAAGATGGGTAACCTTAAGGATCTTGCATCTATGATTCCTGGTATGGGCAAACTTCTGAAGGGCGTAGAGTTTGGTGACGATGTATTCAAGCAGACTGAGGCTATTATTGGCTCTATGACACCTGATGAGCGCGAGCATCCAGAGATTATCAACGCTCGCCGCCGTGAGCGTATTGCTAAGGGTTCGGGTACAACTATTGCAGATGTAAACCGTCTACTCAAGCAGTTTGAGGATATGAGAAAGATGATGAAGATGGCTGCTGGTGGTAAGATGGGTATGCCAAAGGGAATGCCTCGCGGCTTCCGCAGATAATTGAAAAGCGACAGTTTATGCATAGAAGTGGTTTTGTAAATATTATCGGCAATCCGAATGTTGGTAAATCAACACTGATGAACGCCCTTGTAGGCGAGCGTCTGTCTATTATCACATCAAAGGCACAGACTACCCGCCACAGAATTATGGGTATTGTCAATGGCGAGGACTTTCAGATTGTCTACTCCGACACTCCAGGTATTCTGAAGCCCAACTACAAGCTTCAAGAGTCTATGATGAAGTTTGTCAAGGGTGCAGTATCTGATGCCGATGTGATACTTTATGTTACCGACACTGTAGAGCAGCCAAGTGACCGCAACAGTGAAATTCTTGAGAAGATTGCCCTAAGTGGCATTCCTGTATTGTTGATTATCAACAAGATTGACCTTACAACTCAAGAAAAGCTTGAGGAGCTTGTTGCATTCTGGCAGCAGCGCCTTCCCCAGGCAACAGTCATCCCTGCATCTGCTCGTGAAGGATTTAATATCGGCGGAATCTTTGACCGCATTATCGCCCTGCTACCAGAGGGCGAGCCATTCTATCCAAAGGATACTCTTACAGACAAAACTTTACGCTTTTTTGCCTCAGAGATTATCCGCGAGAAGATTCTGCTGACATATGACAAGGAGATTCCATACTGCTGCGAGATTGAGATTGACTCCTACAAGGAGGAGGCAGCAATTGACCGTATCAGTGCGACAATATATGTTGCTCGCGACTCGCAGAAGGGAATTGTCATTGGCCATAAGGGCGAGAAGCTAAAGAAGGTTGGTCAGGCTGCGCGACAAGATCTTGAGCGCTTTCTTGACAAGAAGGTCTTCCTACAACTCTTTGTAAAGGTTAACGACGACTGGCGAAACTCAGACCGTCAGTTACGCAGATTCGGATACGAACTAGAGTAAAATGCAGAGGCTTAAGCTCTACATACTACTACTTGTGGCAGCCACAACTCTTGGCTCGTCAACTGTCAGCGCGCAGTATAACCGCGAATACTTCTTCTGGATGGGTCGTCAGCAGATGATGGAGAACGAGTTTTCAGAGGCTATTCGTACGCTCAATGTACTACTGCGTTTTGATGACGATGCCTATGAGGGTTACTTTCTGCGCGGTATTGCCAAGTACAATCTTGACGATTTAATCGGCGCAGAGGCTGACTTTACTATCGCTATTGACAAGAATCCGGTCTTTACGACAGCCTTTACATATAGAGCCATAACCCGCTCTCGATTAGGAAATTACGACGATGCACTTAAAGATTTCCGTGAAGCCATAGATCTTCGACCAGACCTTCCAAATCCATATTTTAGTCGTGGAGTTACAAGGCTTCTGAATCAGCAATTTAGGGACGCAATTTCGGACTTTGATAACTTTATCAAGTATGAGAAGAAGGTCTCTGATGCGTATCTTAATCGCGGTATGTGCTACCTATATCTGAAGGATACGGTCAGAGCATACGAAGATTTTAACACCGCGGTAAAGACCAATCGTGAAAACCCTATCTCATACAATCGTCGCGGAGCTCTATACCTTGAGCAGCAGCACTACAGTGAGGCTGAGGCCGATTTTAACAAGGCTATTGAGTGCGACTCTACCCTACCTACATCCTTTTTTAATCGTGCGTTAGTCTATAACTACACTTCGCGTCCACAACTATCTCTTGCAGATCTTGATAAGGTTATTGAGTTGGACTCTACAAGCTCAATCACCTACTTCAACCGCGCAATTATCCGTAGTAATATCGGAGACTACAACCGTGCCCTTGAGGACTACAACAAGGTTGCACAGTACTCTCCAAACAATGTGCTTGTATACTACAACAGAGCTATTCTCAAAACACAGTTAGGTGAGATTAAGCAGGCCGTAGAGGACTATAGCCGAGCTATTGAGCTCTACCCAGACTTTGCTAATGCCTATCTGGGCAGAAGCCACCTACGCCAGATTTTGCGAGACAATGCTGGGGCGAAAAAAGACCGACAGACAGCCGAGCGAAAGATTGCTGAATACCGTTCACGACTCAGCGATAGCACATACTCTATTTACGCAGATACAACTCAGAAATTCAACCAGTTACTATCATTTGACAGTAAGATTGCCGGCTCATCATTTGAGCGTATAAAGAGTCGCAATAATGACCATAGCGACAATATGACTCTTCTACCGCTCTATCGTTTTACAATACGAAATCGTGACTCTATAGATATTGAGCAGTCTACTCGTCGCTTCCACAATCAGAGAGCAGAGGACTTTATTGCCTCACTTGACAACCCTCTGTTGCAAATATCGCGTCAGGAGACAAACATTGCACCCGATTCACTTGTTGCTATCAACAAGCAATATCGTGAAGCTGTTAAGAGAAGTGTTGGCGAGGATGGCTGGAAGATTCTCTTCCAAACTGCAATTAGCGAGACCCTTATTAAACAGTATACAAACGCTGTTGGTACATACTCACAGGCCATTGCGCTCAATCCATCAAATCCGTTCCTCTATCTTAATCGCGCTGCGACACAGGCAGAGATGATTGATTTTATCTCATCTATTGATAACGGCTACCACCGTATGTCTATTGAGAGCGACCCCGCGCGCCGTCTGCACAACTCGCACACTCGCACTTACGACCACAGCGAGGCTATCTCAGACCTAAATAAGGCTATCAAACTGCTACCAAGTTTTGCATATTCATACTACAACCGAGCAAACCTATATGCGCTGTCGGGAATGCTTCCAGAGGCTGCGGATGACTACACTAAGGCTATTGAGCTAAATCCGCACTTTGCCGAGGCGTACTACAATCGTGGACTGATACAAATATATATGAAAGATACCCGCAAGGGATGTCTTGACATTTCAAAGGCGGGCGAGTTGGGAATCACTGAAGCCTACAAAGTATTAAAGAATTACTCAAATCAATAAACATAAACCGTTATGACTCAAACAATTCGCAAAAATCTCAACGACTACGGCTGGGCTCGTTGGACAGCAATGGTTCTCATTGCGCTGATGATGCTTTTTGCTCATATGTTCGTTGATGTAATCTCTCCTATCAAGGAGTTGATTCAGGTTCAGCGTGGCTGGACATCTGATATCTTTGGAACCTATGCAGGTTCAGAGTATCTACTCAATGTATGGGGTTTCCTCATCGCTGCAGGTATTATTCTGGACAAGATGGGTATTCGCTTTACAGGTCTTGCTTCGGCAATAATTATGATTGTCGGTGCGGCAATTAAGTTCTATGCCGTATCTGAGGCATTTATTGGCACAGGTCTTGAGAGTTGGCTCAACAGTTGGTGGACAGACTTCCCTGCCTCTGCAAAGCTCGCAAGCTTTGGTTTTATGATCTTTGGTTGCGGTTGCGAGATGGCTGGTATCACAGCATCAAAGGCTCTGGCAAAGTGGTTTGAGGGTAAGGAGATGGCTCTTGCAATGGGTCTTGAGATGGCTCTAACACGCATCAGCGTATTCCTTATCTTTACAATCTCACCTCGTCTTGCAGGTATTGGTGGTTTAGATCAGAGTGTAGTTCGTCCTGTTGCATTCTGTCTTGCACTGCTCTGCATCGGATTGCTTTTCTACTCTATCTTCTGTATTATGGACCGCAAGCTTGACACTCAGAGAGGTGCAACTGAAGATGTAGACCCAGAGGAGGAGTTTAAGTTCTCTGACATCGGTAAGATCTTCAGCAGCAAGCTCTTCTGGATTGTAGCAATGCTCTGCGTACTCTACTACTCAGCTATCTTCCCATTCCAGAAGTTTGCTGCAAATATGCTCCAGAGTAACCTAAATCTCTCCGCTACTGATGCAGCAGATATCTTCCGCTGGTTCCCTATCGGTGCTGCTTGTGTAACTCCATTCCTCGGATGGTTCCTCGATAAGAAGGGCAAGGGCGCAACTATGCTTATTCTCGGTGCATTGTTGATGATTATTTGCCACTCAATCTTTGCGCTCGTTCTGCCATCGTTCCCAAGCAAGGTTGTTGCATTCTCTGCAATCATCCTTCTGGGTGTGTCGTTCTCGCTCGTTCCAGCTGCACTCTGGCCATCTATTCCAAAGATTATGGACAAGCGTTTCCTCGGTAGCGCATACTCACTTATCTTCTGGGTGCAGAACTTCGGTCTTAGCTTCACCCCAATGCTTATCGGCTATGTTCTGGAGAAGACAAACCCAGGTGTTGCAGAGCAGATTAACGCAGGTGTAGCGGGTGTAAACTATAACTACACATATCCTATGCTCGTATTTGTTGGTCTTGGTATTCTTGCGCTGCTATTTGCGCTCTACCTTAAGGCTGATGACCGTCGTAAGGGCTACGGTCTTGAACTTCCAAACATTAAGGAGTAAGGAATAGTACTAAATTATTAACAGAGGTAGTGATTTTTTGTATTTCGCAAAAAATTACTACCTTTGTCATTATGAACAATCAGACCACATATCGTTATCAGGTTACAACGCAGAATGTTGACTTTACTCTGCGAGCATCTATTGCCTCTCTTGGCAATTACATTCTTAACACTGCGGGTATTGATGCTCAGGGAAAAGGCTTTGGCGTTGATACGCTCTCCCCTTTAGGCCTTACTTGGGTACTTTCAAGGCTTGTTATTGAGATTGACTCACGACCAGAGCAATTTAGTGACTTTGACCTCACTACTTGGGTTAACAAGAACTCGCGATTAGTATCTACTCGTAACTTTACACTGGCGGATACTAATGGAAATGTCTTCATTCGTTCGCTTTCGCAGTGGTGTATGTTAGACTACAATAAGCGCATCCCTGTAGATTTATCTGTTATTGAAGAGGGCTATGCTCCATATATCAGTCAAGTAGAGAGTCCTTGCAGTGCGCCTATGCGCCTAAAGGCTATTGAGGCAGAGGTTGTAAAGGAGCATCGTGTGGCATATAGCGACATTGATTTTAATCGCCATATGAACACTATGCGATACATTGGACTTATGCTTGATATGGTTGACATAGAGCATCTTACAGCCAATCGCCCAATGAGAATTGATGTTCATTTTATTGCCGAGTGCCTCTATGGTCAGACCATTAAGGTGGGTATGCAGACTACAGATACTGCAACGCTCTTTGAGGTTACCAGAGATGACGGCACAGTAGTTTGTCGTGCAGCATTTAGTTGGAAGTAGCTATGAAGATTGTTATTTTGGGCCCTGCTCATCCATATCGCGGAGGCCTTGCATCAATTATGGAGACTATGGCGCGAGAGTATATCCGCCGTGGCGATGAGGTCAAAATCTATACCTTCTCGCTGCAGTATCCATCTTTACTCTTCCCTGGCAAGAGTCAGACTGTTGAGACTCCACCACCTGCAGACCTTACTATTGAGAGGGTGATGAACACCTGTAATCCTATAAATTGGATTATTCTGGGTAATCGTCTTCGCAAAGAGGCTCCAGATATGATACTTATGAAGTATTGGACACCATTTATGGCACCCTGCTTTGGTACTATATGTCGTATAGCTCGCAGAAATGGTGTTACAAAGGTTGTCTGCCAGATAGACAATGTAGAGCCACACGAGCATCATATTACGGACAAACTATTCAACCACTACTATCTCGGTGCAGTAGACGGTTTTGTCTATATGTCCAATCAGGTTGGTTGTGAACTTCGCTATTACACAGCCGCTCCTGCACTCTTCTCACCTCATCCGATGTTCTCAAACTTTGGCTATCGTGTAGAGCGCAGTGAGGCTTGTAACCGATTATCACTCAATCCAGAGTGTAGATACCTACTCTTTTTTGGACTTATCAGAGAGTATAAAGGTCTTGATATCCTTCTTGAGGCGTTTAGTAAGGTTAGCACAGAGAATCTTAGACTTATTGTTGCGGGCGAGTTTTACGAGAGCAAAGAGAAGTATGAGCCACTCTTTAATGCTCTTGGAGATAGAGTTATACTGCACGACCGTTTTATTTCTGACGAAGATGTAAAGTACTACTTCTCGGCCGCAGATGCCGTTGTGTTGCCATACAAAACTGCTACGCAGAGCGGTGTAACTCAGATAGCCTACAACTTCTTTACGCCTATGATAGTTACAGATGTTGGTGGTCTTCCAGAGATTGTACCCGACGACAAGGTGGGATATGTCACCCCGCCGACTGCCTCTGGAGTTCAAGAGGCTATTGAGAGTCTCTATCAAGGTGATAACCTTGAGCGCTTCTGCAAAAATATCATCTCAGAGCGCAAACGCTTTAGCTGGGCGACAATGTGTGACCAGATTGTCGAGGTGCTAAACATATGCAAATAACACTCTTTTAGAGTATTGAAAGTGTATACCCAAACGGTCATACACTTTTCTATTTTATACATCATCTGCTCAATTTGCATATTTTGCAAATTATTACTAACTTTGTAACCTATATTTAAAAATAAAAACTGAACAACTTATGGCAATAAATATTAAGTTAGCTGCGTTAATGGCAAAGAAGCATATATCGCTTACTGAGCTTGCCGAGAAGATTGGAATTACACAGGCAAATCTGTCAATTCTCAAAACAGGCAAGGGACGCGCTATTCGTTTCTCTACCCTTGAGGCTATCTGCAAGGTGTTGGGCTGCCAACCAGGCGACATCCTTGAGTTTGAGAAGTAGATTTATTGATAAAAATTTGGAAAATTCGTGGGGGGTATATTTGCACCCGAATCGCGATTTTTATAGGTTAATGGGCAGACAATAACCCAAAAAAACAAATGTTTAACTAATACTTACGACAATGAGAAAACTTTTCTTGTCAGCACTTGCAACAATTGTTGCATTTGCAGCGGTGGCTCAGTTGAGCACCCAGCCTCAGATTCCTGTTATCCCGCAGGATCCAGAGGTTAGAACAGGTCAGTTGGAGAACGGTATGAAGTACTACATCCGTCACAACAACAA
>JAFOYS010000094.1 GCA_017391435.1 Alistipes sp.
CCTGCTGCGAGCCATCTGCCACAAGGGCCGAGAAGCGAACATTTGACGCCGTAAAGCCTGGGCAAGCGACCATCACGTGCAGACCTTTCTTTATATTCTCAATGCGGATAGTCTCCAGCAGGCCTGTCATTGCATACTTTGACGCCGAGTATCCTGTTCTACCTGGTAGTCCGTGCAATCCCGCAACAGAGGAGATACCCACAAGCGAGCCCTTTGATGCCTGAAGATACGGCAGGGCGTACTTTGCACAGTATACAGTGCCCCAGAAATTGACATCCATCAGGCGGTGGAGCACACTCAGCTCTACATCATCAAATATCGCGCGCATAGATATACCCGCATTGCAAATCAGCACATCTATACCACCAAAAGCCTCTACGGCCGTATCAATAAGCCTCTTGCAATCTTCCGCTACGGTCACATCGGTTGCAATGTATGTAGCCTGACCGCCATCTGCAACAATTTGGTCTGCTAAGGCCGCGAGTCTCTCCTCACTACGCGCTCCAAGAACGACCTTTGCCCCCATTGCGGCATAGACCTTTGCCATCGCCTCGCCAATACCAGACGAAGCTCCCGTGATGACCACAACCTTTGATTTTAATGCGTTTTTCATAACTCTATTTTTAATCTATCATAAGCAAAATATACACCCTCCGGCAGCTGCTTCTGCGCCTGAGCGTGGAGTCCAATCTCGTGCGACATATGGGTGAGATATGCCCGCTCGGGAGCAACTTTTTCTATCAACGAAAGGGCTTCAGAAACCGAAAAATGAGAGTCGTGCGGAGTAAACCTTAAAGCATTTACTACCAGCACTTTAACACCTTTAAGTTTCTCTATTTCGGAGTCGTCAATCTCCTTAAAATCTGTCATATAGGCCACATCCGAAAATCGATAACCCGTAACCTCAAAATGGGCGTGACGACCACGAATAGGGACTATCTCTACCCCACCTACAACAAACGATTGCTCAGCGTCTATAGTATGCAACTTTATCTCTGGCACTCCGCGATAACGATCCGTAAAAAAGGCGTAGTCGTAGTCCTTTTTTACACAGTCGATTGTCGAAGCTGTGGCGTATATGTGCGCCGTGTGAATCTGCGGATAGTCTACAAAGTTGAGCGCGCGGACATCGTCAATTCCGCCAATATGGTCCTTGTGCTTGTGTGTAAGCAGTATTGCCGTTATGTGGCTTATGCCCTCGCGCAGCATCTGCATCCTGAAGTCCGGCCCAGCATCAATAATAAAGCGGCAACCACCCGTTTCCACCATAGCCGAAGTACGCAGACGCGCATCCCGAGGATCAGTAGAACAGCAGACAGGACATCTGCAGCCGATTACCGGCACACCTTGCGAAGTTCCCGTTCCGAGAAGGGTAATAACACACTTTACAGACATAATAAATTACTCTTTGTAGGTGTAAAGATACTTTTTTTGCACCAAATATGCCTACAAAGATACAAATTTTTGGATAATTCATATTAAAGTTGTAAATTTGCGGGACATTAAAAACAAAAAATTATGGCTTACAAAATTTCAGATTCTTGCGTTGCTTGTGGTACTTGCATCGACGAGTGTCCTGTTGAAGCAATTTCGGCAGGTGACATCTATGTAATTGACCCTGACAAGTGCATCGAGTGTGGTGCTTGCGCAGGCGTATGTCCTTCAGAGGCTATCTCATTAGAGTAGCACCTGCCTCAAGGATAGAAAGATGGCCCAATTTTTGGGTCATCTTTTATTTTATATAAGGTAAAAAGCGAAAATAAGTGCTAAAATGTTTGTTTATCTGCTATTTTTTACCTATTTTCGCACATTGAATATAGATATATTCACAGAACGGAATGACTCATTTTCAATTAGAGTAACATAAATTTATTTTTACAACTTATTTATTAACTTTTTAAACAACAAACATTATGAAAAACATTTTTCGTTTTCTGATGGCTGCAGCCGTAATGTTCGGCGCAGTAGCTTGTTCTCAGTCAGATGAGATTCAGGAGGTTGTTGGCGGTGAGGAGGTTGTTTCAGTCCTCTCTCTCGAGCTTGAAGATCTCGGTACTCGTCTTGCTGGTGATGCAGGCAAGATTGACAAGGTAGCGTGGGGTATCTACGACGAGGCTGGTAACTTCCTCGCACCTCACAGCTCAGCTAACAAGGGCGTTGCTAAATTTGAAGGTGGCAAGGCTGAGATTGAGGTTCGCCTCTTCACTGGCAAGGTTTATGACCTTGTATTCTTTGCTTACTGCAGCGCAAACGAGGCTTACTCTATTGATTGGGGAGCTCGTCAGCTCAATGTAAGCTACAAGGTAAACGAGCAGCAGCAAAACGACCTTGCTAACCTTGAGGCTCGTGATGCATTCTTCCACATTGAGAATCGTTTCGTAGCTGGTCCAAACAAGACCTTTACTCTTAAGCGTCCTTTCGCTCAGCTCAACGCTGGTCAGAGCCTTGAGGATTACGACAATATGCAGCTTACACAGAACTGCATCATTAAGAGTCAGCTCACTACTGAGGCTTATGCAGCTATGGACCTTAAGACAGGTAAGGTTATAGGTGAGAAGGTGCCTGTTGTTCTTGATATGAACAAGGTTATCGACCTTAACGAGGACGGCGCTAACGACCACCTCTTGGTTGGTAAAGAGCCTAATGTAACAGAGTACAAGCATCTTGCTATGAACTATCTTCTTGTTGACGAGAAGGAGCTTGTTGATGTTAAGCTCAACCTTCTTGGTAACGAGGGTACTAACTTTGAGCGCGAGTACTTCAATGTACCACTTCAGCGTAACTACCGTACAAACATCCTCGGTAGCCTTATCTCTGAGCCATCTCTATTTACTATCGTTATTGACGCTAAGTTTGATGGCGATCACACTGCTGCTGTAGACCCAGAGACTTCTGCTCTTGAGGGTATTCTTGCTCCACTTTACAACCAGGAGACAGCACACGTTGCTCTTCAGCAGAATGTAACTTGGACTACTGGTGCATCTCACGGTTCTACTCCACTTATCCCTGCAGACAGCAAGCTTAAGGAGCTAGTAATTGAGGGTACAAACATCACACGCGACGGTGTACAGCCAACAATTACCTTCATTGGTCAGGGTGTTGGTCCAGTACGCGCTGCTAACGGTGGTAAGATTATCTTCCGCAATGTAAAGATTGTTGACAAGTCAGTATCTTACGACGAGGGCGCTTGGGAGCTTGGCTATCTTGAGATGGCTGGTAACCTTGAGTTTGAGAACTGTACTTTCGTAAACGCAGTAATGCTTGATGGCGGTAACGCGATATTTAAGAAGTGTCACTTGAACTCAAATGACGGCAACCAGTATGCTGCTTGGGTATCTGGCGGTAATGCATACTTCAGAACTTGTACATTTGAGGGTGCTAGAGGTATTAAGGTACACGAGGCTTATGGTTCAGAGGTTGCTAAAGTTGTTGTAAACAATTGTGACTTTACTCTTACTAAGAAGCCAGGTCTTGCTCTTGGTGATCTAAACGCTGAGACAGCTATTACTATCAAGAACAGCACATTCAGCACTCAGGCAGGTGACCAGGGTCTTTACATCTATGAGACTGACACTGATGTTGCTACATTTGACCTTAACCTTTACAACAATACTATCGTACTTAAGGAGCCTGTATCAGCTGACAGCGAGGCACTTGCAACTTTGCTTCGTAGCAATATTCAGGGTGTAATAAATGTTGAGGCTGACGCAACTGCTGTAATGGAGTATTGCGAGATGCTTGATGGCACTGATGCAACAATCAATATGAATGGTGCTAAGATTACATCTGGAACTCCTGAGCACTATGGTTATATTGCAAACGGCGATGTTAATTTGACAATTAACAACGCTGATATCAATGCAAACGGTGGCGGTATTGCTGTTGTCAAGGGCGCAAAGGTTGTTTTCTCTGGTAATGTTTATGTAGACACTGCAAGCACAAGTGGTCGTTATGTATTCTACACAGAGGGTGTAGGCTCAGAGCTTACTATTAACGGTGGTAACTTCTCTTGGGATCCTAAGGATAACACTCGTCGTGCTTATGTTTACGCAAGCGAGGGCACAACAGTATATATTAAGGGTGGTACATTCGGTAAGGCATCAACTCGCTCTGGTTACACAGCTGGTATTCTGGGTACTGGTGATGTAATTATCACCGGCGGTACATTCGGCTTTGACCCTTCTGCTTGGGTAGCTCCAGGCTATAAGGCTGTTAAGAATGGTACAATTTGGACAATAGAGGATGTTTCTGTAAAGTCAGTAGCTGAGCTTGATGCTGCTATTAAGAACGGTGAGACTACTATCTACATTGGTAGTGGCGAGTACAATATCCCTGCAAGTGCAAAGGGTAAGACTCTTGAGCTTATCGGCCTTGGCAACCCTACAATCTCTGTTGTACCTGCTGGTCAGGGCGAGGCTAGTGGTCAGTTGGACTACAACCTTGATGGTGCTACTGTTACCTTCACAGGCCTTACTCCAGATGACATCAAGTGCGTTGACCGTGAAGAGACAGATGCAAAGGCATACGAGGTTTACTTCCAGCTTTCAGGTGATGCAACTAATAAGAAGTGGTATAGGAAGGAGGCAGACGGAACATATAC
>JAFOYS010000095.1 GCA_017391435.1 Alistipes sp.
ATGTCACATCGTCTTGAGATGGTCTATCAGAAGAGTAGGTAATCTTTGATTAAATTTGGTCGTAAGGGGCGTTATTGGCCCCTTTTTTATTTGTTATTTCGCAAATAATTATTATCTTTGCGTGATTATAGTATAATATCAACAAAATAATGGAAGAACAGAGATTGATTGAGGTAATTGCTGAGGCAATTCAGGATAAGAAGGGTAAGGGCGTCGTTTCGCTCGATTTGAGTGGTATGGATGGCGCAATTTGCTCGCATTTTGTAGTGTGTAACGCAGACTCTACTACACAGGTTTGTGCTATTGCTGACTCTATTGAGGAGGCTGTGTATCTAAAGCTTGGGGAGAATCCTTGGCGTGTAGAGGGTAAGCAGACAGGTCTTTGGGTGGCTATGGACTATATTGATGTTGTGGTTCATATCTTCCAGACTGAACTGCGCGACTACTACCGTTTGGAGGATCTGTGGGCAGATGCTCCAATGGTTGAGTATGAGGATGTAGAGTAGTGGTGCTACTTTTTTGCTCCTCGGTGCAATTTGTACGACGAAATGTCGTTGTACATTTGTAATAATGTTTAAAATATGGCAAAGAAGAAAAACAACGGAATGATTAGCTTTCGTCCCAACATTATGTGGTTGTGGACGGTTATATTAATAGCAATTTTGGGTTTTGCACTGTTTGGTCAGAGCCCAAAGGAGCCTGTGCAGACTGATTGGAGTGAGGTTGACACGCTGATAACCAGAGGTTTGGTTAAAAAGATTGAGATTGTCAATCGTGATAGGGCTCTTGTATATCTTACAGAGCAGGGAATCTCGCAGCTTGCAGCAGATGAGCAGTCAAAGTTTGCTGCAGTTCCTGCTGAGGGTCATCAGTTAGAGTTTCAGATTGGCTCTGTTGAGACCTTTAGGGGTGATTTTGACAATGCTGTAGCCCTTAGCCCTACGGCTGTAGCCCTTACCTATGATAACCATCGCACAGTTTGGTTTGATTCGCTTATGAATTGGCTGCCGTGGATATTCTTTATCGTTATCTGGATATTCATTATGCGTGGCTTTGGCCGTGGCGGTGCAGGTGGTGCCGGCGGCGGAATAATGAATGTTGGTAAGGCTCGCGCTCAGGAGTTCAATCAGGATGATCCAAACCGTAAGGTGACATTTAAAGATGTTGCAGGCCTTGAGGAGGCAAAGGTTGAGATTATGGAGATTGTCGACTTTCTGCGTAATGCTGGTAAGTATCGCGAACTTGGAGCAAAGATTCCAAAGGGAGCGCTGCTTGTAGGTCCTCCAGGAACTGGAAAGACCCTGCTTGCAAAGGCTGTTGCTGGTGAGGCAAATGTGCCATTCCTCTCTATTTCTGGTTCTGACTTTGTGGAGATGTTTGTCGGCGTTGGTGCTTCGCGTGTGCGAGACCTCTTTGAGCAGGCAAAGCAGAAGGCTCCGTGCATTGTCTTTATTGACGAGATTGACGCTATTGGTCGTGCCCGTGGTCGTAATGCAGGTTTCTCGGGTAACGATGAGCGTGAGAATACTCTCAACCAGCTCCTTACCGAGATGGATGGTTTCCAGACAAATACCGGCGTGATTGTGCTTGCTGCAACAAACCGTGCAGATATTCTTGATAAGGCGCTGATGCGTGCGGGCCGTTTTGACCGCCAGATTGAGGTGGGTCTGCCAGAGATTCACGAGCGTAAGCAGATCTTTGATGTGCACCTTGCAAAGCTTAAGCTCGATCCAGATTTGGATCGCGAGTTCCTTGCTCGTCAGACTCCAGGCTTCTCTGGTGCCGATATTGCTAATGTTTGTAACGAGGCTGCACTTATTGCTGCTCGACACAACAAGAAGTTTGTCTCAAAGGAGGATTTTCTTGCAGCTATAGACCGTATTATCGGTGGTCTTGAGAAGAAGAATAAGGTTATCTCGCCTGCTGAGAAGCGCACCATAGCCTTCCACGAGGCTGGTCACGCGACAGTCAGCTGGAAACTTAAGAATGCCAATCCGCTCATTAAGGTTACAATCATCCCTCGCGGAAGAGCCCTTGGTGCTGCGTGGTATCTGCCTGAGGAGCGTCAGATTACAACAAGGGAGCAGTGGATGGATGAGATTGCCTCTACACTTGCTGGTCGCGTTGCGGAGCAGATTTTCTTTGGTCACCTCTCTACAGGCGCCCTTAATGACCTTGAGCGAGTAACTAAGCAGGTATACGCTATGGTTGCCTACTACGGTATGAGCGAGAAGATTGGTAATATCAGCTACTATGACTCTACTGGTCAGAGCGATATGGCCTTTACAAAACCATACTCTGAGCGCACTGCTCAGCAGATAGACGACGAGGTCAAGGCGATTATTGCTGAGGCTTATGCTATGGCGGAGAGAACAATTATTGAGAATCGTGAGGGTCTAACTACCCTTGCAGAGTTGCTGCTTGAGCGCGAGGTGGTCTTTACAGAGGATGTTGAGCGCATCTTCGGCCCTCGTGAGCCAAAGCAGGAGACTGCTACAGAGCCTACAGAGGTAACTGCAGAACCTACAGAGACTACAGAGGCCTAAACCGACTAACCTAAACCTACTATGAATAAAGAGAAACTTAAAAACCTTACTGTCCGCACACTGAGTGGCGCTGTGCTTGCAGCAGTGCTCTTTGGTGCAACGCTTATCTCTGGCTATGGATATGTGGCACTGATGGCTGTTGTGGTTGCTGTCGGTGTTTGGGAGTTCTACAACCTCTGTGAGAGTTGTGGCTATAAACCACAGAGATATTTGGGAACAGCGCTTGCGCTGTTGGTGTATGCATTTGCCGCTTTGGCTTTTGTTGAGGTGGTGATGGATGGTTGCCGCTGGAACACAAGTGTTGTTTGGATTGTGTTGGCTCTAATTCCGCTTCTGATGTTCGGTAGTTTTATCTTGGAGCTGTTCCGCAACTACGAGCAGCCTATAGCAAATGTCGGCGTTACACTTATGGGCACACTCTATGTAGCACTTCCGGTCTCGGCAATGCTTGCTATTCCACAGTTGCTCAGCGGAAAGAGCGAGTGGTTGCCTTGGTATGCCATCTGCTACATCCTCATTATCTGGGCTAACGATGTGTTTGCATACCTCTTTGGTATGACACTTGGTCGCCACCGTATGTGCGAGCGAATCTCACCGAAGAAGAGCTGGGAGGGCTTTGTTGGTGGAGTAGTTGCAGCGGTAGGTTTTGCAGCGCTCTTTGGATATCTGCTCGGAGGAGATGTTGCACTCTGGGCGGGACTTGGAGCAATTATTGCCATTACAGGCGTAGCGGGAGACTTTATTGAGTCGCTCTTTAAGCGTAGTGCTGGTGTTAAGGATTCTGGCGCAATAATGCCAGGTCACGGAGGTATTTTGGATCGCTTTGATGCTCTGCTTATCTCAGCTCCATTTGCCCTTATATATTTACTTTTGACTAACTTATAAAAACCATAGAACAATGAAGATTAATAAAGAGGGTTATAAGATTATTGCTATCTCAGGTGTGTGCCTTGCTGCATTGTGGACTCTGCTCTACTATATGATTGAGGCTCGTGAGAATATATTGCTACTGTCGTCAATCACAGTACTGCTCGTATTGTTCTGGTTCTTTATTGTCTCATTCTTCCGCGAGCCACGAAGAGTCAAGATTCACGATGCAGATCTGGTCTTCTCTCCTTGTGATGGTCGTGTTGTTGTCACTGAGGTTGTTGAGGAGGATGAGTACTTTGAGGGTAAGAAGCGTCTGCAGGTCTCTATCTTTATGTCGGTGACCAATGTGCACATAAATTGGTTCCCTGTAGGTGGTGTGGTGAACTACTTTAAGTACCACCCAGGCCGTTTCCTTGTTGCTTGGCATCCAAAGTCATCTACCGAGAACGAGCGTACAACAACAGTAGTCCAGACTCGTAAGGGCGTTGAGGTGCTCTTCCGTCAGATTGCGGGTCTTGTTGCTCGTCGTATTGTGAGCTATGTCAAGGTCGGTGAGGAGGTTCACCAGAACGATAAGTGCGGATTTATCAAGTTCGGCTCGCGTATCGATATTCTTCTTCCAGAGAATGCAGAGCTACTTGTAGAGATTGGCGATAGAGTAGTTGGTACTCAGACCCCTATTGCGCGTATCGGCGACTTTGGTTATGAGGATGCTGAGGCGTAAGAGAGTGGATGTAGATAGTTGTCTTTAACAAATACATTTAGAGCGTGAATAGCAATCAGAGTATAGCAAAGTGGGTTGTCGTAGTCTTTGCAGTGGCAGCTGTCGGTGCGCTGTTGTGGTACTTCGGCTCTACTGTTGTCTATATTCTTGTCTCAGCGGTCTTGGCTATTGTTGGTCGCCCACTTGTAAGGGTTTTGAGCCATATTAAGGTCGGACGCTGGTCTGTACCTCGTTGGCTCTCGGCATTTGTCACCCTTATGGTTATGTGGGTGGTGCTTGTGGGTTTCTGCCTTGTTGTCGTACCTCTTGTGGCGGGTAAGGTGGCCTCTTTGGCTTCGTTAGACCTGCGTGTGGTACTTGCAAATATTCAGCAACCGCTTGACACTGTACAGCAATACCTAAGTAGCCTTGCAATTATCCCGGAGCAGAGGGTCTCACTTTCGGAGATTGTTGTTGGTTGGCTTGGTAAGGTTGTAGATTACCAGACAATCAATACAGCCTTTTCGTCTG
>JAFOYS010000096.1 GCA_017391435.1 Alistipes sp.
CACCGCCGTAATTCAACGCTGCGATTGAGCCGAGGGCAGAGTGGGGCTTGCCCTACTATGCCGAGGCGGAGCAGGGAAGGGTTGCCGAAGGCAAGCCAACAGAGAGTTTAGGGAATTTAGAGAAGTTAGTGATTTGTTCCCTAATCTCCTTAAACTCCTTAAATTCCTTAATCTCCTTAACACCGAGACTACTCCGCGTAGAGTAGGTACTTTTTGCGGAGGGTTTTGAAGTGGGTGAGGTCCGCCTGCCAGCGGGAGCGGATTTCGGAGGCAGATTTGCCCTCAAGAATCATTGTGCGGATATACTCCACGCCGGTGAGTTTATCGAAGAATGGCGTGAAGAACTTCTCGCCAAGCTCTGTGCGGTGGTAGGCATCGATGACATACTCAAGGTTGAAGCCCGCAGCGATAACTGCCTCACAGTCAGCATCTCTGAGGTCTACGCCATAGCAGAGGCGGTCCTTGAGTGGTGGGTTCTTTGCCCCAGCGCGGCTGCGGGGTGTGAAGGTGTAGCTACAGTCCTTCATCTCTGGGTGGCCGTACATCTCAAATGGGGAGTCAGTGCCGCGACCGAGCGAGCAGACCGTGCCCTCAAAGAGGCAGGTAGATGGGTAGAGGTATATTGAGCGCTGGCTCTTGAGGTTTGGCGATGGGGCTATAGGGAGCGTATAGCGGGTGTTATGGGTATAGTTACGG
The DNA here is from genome assembly GCA_017391435.1 of Alistipes sp. Taxonomy (GTDB): domain Bacteria; phylum Bacteroidota; class Bacteroidia; order Bacteroidales; family Rikenellaceae; genus Alistipes. The sequence goes on from JAFOYS010000096.1 coordinate 697, forward strand.
CAGGTAACAACCTCAACATCAGCGCGTTTTATCCACCCCTCGCCGACAGCCATAGTGGCTATCTCGCCCAGAGTAAGGCCGTGCACAACGGGTATTGGCAGTGCACCCACGCCCGACTTAAGGCGCATATCGAGAATCGGGCCGTCGACATACATCCCATTAGGATTTGGGCGGTCAAGAACTATAACCTTGCGAGAAAAGTCTGCGCAGCGGCTGATAACATCTATCATAGTTATATAATAGGTATAGAACCTCAGCCCCACATCCTGCATATCGACAAGCATAATATCAAAGGCCTCCATCTGACTATCCGTAAGCCTTCGCCCCGCTGCCGAGTAGAGCGACCAGATAGCCACGCCCGTAGCGCTATCAACACCCGAGGCGACCTTCTCGCCAGCATCTGCCGTACCGCGAAAGCCGTGCTCTGGTGAGACTATGCCCACAAGGTTAACACCCCGAGAGACGAGCATATCGACAAGGTGCTGCTCACCCACTCTTGCCGTATGGTTTGCAAGTACCGCCACGCGCTTACCCTCAAGCTGCGGAAGGTAACGCTCGGTCTGCTCCGCTCCGACAATAACCGATGCCTTAGCACTGTTACAGGCAGAGAGAAGTAGCGATAACAGTATGATAATCAGCGACCTCATCATCCTCCGAACTCCATTAGGTAAGCCTTGATAAACCCATCCAACTCTCCGTCCATAACCGCATCGACATTAGATGTCTGGTGGCCTGTGCGGTGGTCCTTCACGCGGCGGTCATCAAAGACATAGGAGCGAATCTGCGAGCCCCACTCAATGCGCTTCTTCTCCGCCTCAATGGCGTTGCTCTTTGCCATTCGCTTGTTGAGAAGGTACTGATAGAGCTTTGAGCGAAGGATTCGCATAGCGTTCTCCTTATTGTTAAGCTGTGAGCGAGTCTCTTGATTCTCAATAACATAGCTAACCTCCTCGCCCGTATCCTCGTCTGTAAAGTGATAGCGCAGTCGTGCTGCGGTCTCAACCTTATTGACATTCTGACCACCCGCACCACTTGAGCGGAAGGTCTCCCAAGTGACATTTGCAGGGTTTACAACAACCTCAATAGTATCATCTACGGCAGGCGTTACGGCAACCGATGCAAAGGTTGTCTGGCGCTTATTGTTGGCATTAAATGGCGAGAGGCGCACCATACGATGCACACC
>JAFOYS010000097.1 GCA_017391435.1 Alistipes sp.
AGATGCTGAGGAGAGTATGGATGCTGCAGCTTGCGTAGGTTGTGGTGCTTGTGCTGCAACTTGTAAGAACGGTTCTGCAATGCTCTTCGTTGCTGCTCGCGTATCTTCACTTGCGAAGCTCCCACAGGGCCGCGTTGAGGGTGCACGCCGTGCAAAGGCAATGGTTGCTAAGATGGATGAGCTCGGCTTTGGTAACTGTACTAACACAGGTGCTTGCCAGGCAGAGTGCCCTAAGGGTATCTCTATCGCTCACATTGCTCGCCTTAACCGCGAGTTCTTGTGCGCAAAGTTGGAGGACTAATATAATTTAGACTAACTGAGGGTTGCTGTGAATATTTAAAACTATTTACGGCAACCCTTTTTAACTTTTTACGCTTTTATGCCTCTATTTAGGGGGAGTTGTTGTCTATAACCTGTTGAGATGAAGATTAACCGAATATTGATGCTGCTTTTGTCTGTTGTTGCGTGCTTTACGGCCGTAGCACAGAGTGGCGCGCATATATCTGGTAGGGTTGTAGACGGCGATACGCTTGAGGGTTTAGCTGGTGCTGTGGTTGAGGTGTGGTCAGTTAAGACCCCGAGCCAAAAGAGATATTTCACTACAGAGTATGGCGGTTATTTCCGCATTCCAAATGTTGCTCAGGGTGAGTACAGTGGTGTAGTGACCTTTGTGGGCTATGCAGATAAGCAAATCTCATTTCGTTCTGAGGGTCTGCCAAAGAGTATTGGCGACATTACTATTGCTGTAAGTGCAATAGGTATTGAAACGGTAGTTAAGACTGCGGTTTCAACACGAACAATGATTATGGGAGATACGCTGCGATACAATGCAGACTCCTTTAAGGTCGCTATTGATGCAGAGGTTGAGGCACTGCTCCGTAAGATGCCCGGTATTACTATTTCGGACGGTGTTGTGGAGGCTCACGGAGAGGTTGTAAAGCAGATCTATGTTGACGGTAATGAGTTCTTTGGTAGTAATATTCAGCAGGTGTTGCAGAGTATTCCAGCTCAGGCCGTAGAGCATATTGAGGTCTACAATCGTCTTAGTGAGGCGGCGCAGATAACAGGCGTTGACGATGGCGAGGGTGGTAAGGTTATCAATATTATTACTCGCCGAAGTATCAAGCGTAGCCGATTTGGTAAGGTTCACGCTGGCTATGGTTATGAGCCTGATGCTAATAGAGTAGTGACGCCAAACCATAAATATACGGCTGGCGGAAGTGTCAATATCTTCAATGATGATGCAAGGCTTACTCTTATGGGCCTTGTGAATAACCTCAATAAGCAGAATCTCTCGGACGATGAGATGACGGTAAAGAGTAGCTCAAGCGGTAGCTCAGGTAATCGTCAGTTCTCGGTTAATAACCAGAGTGGAGTGGCTGCGGCAGAGATTTTTGCTGTTAACTATAGTGACACTTGGGGTGCTCGCCGTAGGGCAAAGTTTGAGGGTAGCCTCTTCTATAACCATCTAAACGCTAAGAATGGTTTTACGGTTGATAGGTGGTACGATCCGGCAGTGAGCAAGAAGGATACTATTCACTACGACCAGTTTGCTAATCCGAATAACCGAACATTTAAGTTCCGAGGTAGGTTAGAGTGGAAGGTGGCCAAGCGCCAGCGACTTGTGCTTATTCCGACGCTAAACTACTATCCAAATAGCTCTATAAACCGCACTGATACTACATCACTGCGCTGGGGAGAGTCTGGTTACCGTTGGATGCCGAGTGGTAACGATGGCTGGAGTAAGAGCTTCTCGCAGGGACTCTATGCACAGTACTCATATAAGTTTATGAATCAGGGGCGCTCGCTGCTGCTTATAGCAAGTGTTAATAATAACAGCGCGGATACAGACCGAGACTACTACTCTAATGGCGCGGGAAAGACCAATAAGAGTGACCCTGAGAAGGCGACTATTGCCTATACATACACTCGCAAAACTACCGAGTCTAATACTACGACCTACCGTGTGCAACCAACATTTAGGGAGAGAATCGGCCGTTACTCGACTATCAACATAGCTTATCGTCTGCAGGCGCAGATAAGGTCGCGAGATATATTCTCTTACAGCACAGATTCAGACTATGTGATAGATACTGCGCGAATCAATCGTCGTGCATCGTCATCTTTTGAGGGTATGTTTCTCTACCATCAGGCGGGATTGGGTTACCGCTATGGCAAAAATCGCAATTGGTTCTCTATCAGCGCAATGTATCAGAACTCTCGCCTCTCTAATCGTAACCTATGGAGTGGAGAGTCAACGCTCCGCACCTATAACGATTTTGTATATAATGCCACCCTGCAGTGGGCCTTTGATACTAAGAATACTCTGCGCGTGAGTGCCAACTCGGAGATTAAGTCTCCGTCACTGTGGCAGATGCTTGATGTCTATGATGTAAGCAACTCGCAGTACCTTACACTCGGAAATCCTGACCTGCGCCCATATACCGAGCATAACTACTTTGCCCGCTATACAAACCTATCTACCCGCCACGGTACAACCTTTATGCTTATGGCAAAGGCTACACTTATGCCAAACTATATTGGTACAAGCATAGAGTACTCGCCAGAGACTATTGTGGTGGATGGTAAGAAGTATAACCCTGTGCAACTTTCGCAGCCTGTGAACCTTGACGGATATAAATCCTTTGAGGCGCGTACAAGCATAGGCTTCCCGCTTTCGTTTATCAGCTCTAACCTTAATATCGCCCTTGGAGCGACATACTCAAATGTGCCGATACGCCTCAATAAGGTAGACCAGCTGATGAATAACCTTACGGCATATACAGATTGGACTCTGGGTAGTAATATCTCTGAGAATGTAGACTTTACACTACGCTGGCGAGGCTCTTATAGTGATAATCGCGCGGGTGAGCAGGTGCTCAATAATGAGTTCTTTACCCACCGTGCAACGGCAAATATGAAGTTTGTCCTACCGCTCGGTTTTACTATTACCACCTCTGGCGTCTTTACACAGTATATCGGTATTACCAACAACTATCGTGAGTCCTTTACGCTCTGGAATGCCGCTGTGGGTAAGAAGGTGTTGAGAAATCTCGGCGAGATAGAGCTGTGTGTAAACGACATTCTGAATCAGAATATATCCTTCTCCCGTAGTGTCTGGGCCGGCTACTCGCAGGTGAGGTATAACAGCACTATGGGCAGATACTTCCTCGTTAAGTTTACATATAACATACGAGCCTTTACAAATGGCACTAAGCGACTCAAGATAGAAAAGGCCTCGGGTGTGCCAATCAACTTCTTTGAAAGAATTGAGAGAAGCCTCTCTACGCTTAAGTTCTAAAAAGAAAAAAGCCTCTGTTGAGGCTTTTTTTATCGTTTGATGTGTAGCGCAAGTCCACCTTCGGATGTCTCGCGGTATAGACTCGGTAGGTTTAGTCCCGTCTCCTTCATCACTGCTACAACTTTGTCAAATGAGACAAGATGAGAGCCGTCCGAGAGTGTTGCATATGCATTTGCATCTAAGGCACGGGCTGCTGCCACAGCGTTTCGCTCAATGCAAGGCACCTGAACAAGTCCGCATACAGGGTCGCAAGTGAGACCTAAGTGGTGCTCAAGGCCCATCTCAGCAGCATACTCAATCTGTGCTGGTGTACCACCAAATAGCTGACAGGCCGCCGCTGCTGCCATAGCACAGGCAACACCAATCTCGCCCTGACAACCAACCTCTGCGCCAGATATTGAAGCGTTGTGCTTTACAACATTACCAAACAGACCCGCTGTGGCAAGGGCGCGAAGAACTCTGATTCTTAAGAACTCACGAGATGTGGTCATATGGTATAGCACACCTGGAAGAACGCCGCAAGAGCCGCAAGTAGGTGCTGTTACAACCGTGCCGCCAGAGGCATTCTCCTCCGCTACAGCAAGGGCATATGAGTAAATCTTTGCACGAGAGCTCAGTGAGCCGGTATAACTCTTACTCTTTACATAGTATGTGCTGGCCTTGCGGGCAACCTTCAGTCCGCCAGGAAGTACGCCGTCGTTGTTTAGACCGTTGTGCACAGTTTCGCACATAACTGTCCAAATATGGTCAAGGAAATCCCAAATCTCCTTGCCCTCGCACTGCTCAACATACTCCCAGTAGGTCTTACCCTCGTCATAGCACCACTGCTTGATCTGCGAAATGGTGGTAAGGGGGTAGATGCTCGCTGGGGCTGCGGCAACAGTGTTCTCATTTGCCAGAGAACCTCCGCCGACGCTGAATATTGTCCAACTGTCAACAACCTCGCCACCCTTGAGTGCCTCAAAGAGCATTCCGTTAGGGTGGAAGTCAAGGACAATATCCGCCTTCCAGATAATCTCTGTTGGGGCAAGAGGCTCAAGCACAGAGAGTATTGCGCTGTGCGTTAGGTGACCCTTGCCTGTGGCTGCAAGAGAGCCATATAGGGTTACACGATAGGCCTCTGCACCAGCTGTGCGCTGTGCAAACTGCTCGGCTGCAAGCTTTGGTCCCATAGTGTGGCTGCTTGACGGGCCACAACCGATCTTATAAAGTTCTTTTAGTGATTCCATATTGCAAATATAGATATTTTTTTGTATATTTGTGAAAACTAACGCAAATAATATGCTGAGATTGTTGCTACTACTTTGTTCTGCGGTGTTGTCTACTCTCTGCGTGGCAAATAACCGTGAGGGAGAGATTATCTCTGTTAAAAGCGACGGAACAACTCGCCGCGCACTTGTCTATGCTCCACAAGGGCAGAAATCTGCTGCACCACTTGTCTTTGTCTTTCACGGTAGAGGTGGAAGTATGACAGGAATCTCTAAAAAAATTGATATTCACAACTTCTGGAGCGAGGCTATTGTCGTCTATCCGCAGGGTATGTGGTGCGAGGGTGGCTACCGCGACGGATTGGGTTGGGTAATAAGTGACACGGAGGATGAGGGGCGAGATATCCGATTCTTTGATGTTCTGTTAGAGTATCTGCAGAAAAATTACAATGTTGACAGTAGCAATATTTTCGCTACGGGCCATTCAAATGGAGGAGGCTTTACATACGCCCTTTGGGCATTTCGTGGCCATAAGTTTAAAGCTTTTGCTCCTTCAGCATCAAGTTCTCGTAGGCTGGGCGAGAATGCAAAAAGGCGAGTTCCTAAGCCTGTCTTTATAATATCAGGCGAGCAGGATGAGATAGTACCGATTGCAAGAGTAAGGCGTGATGTTGCAGAAGCAAAGCGGATAAATGGTTGTACCGGCTTGTCGAGCAAATCCTTCCTATTGGGAAGGACTGAAAATCGTACCTGTTGTTCTCTGGACATACATCTTCCAAGGAGTGTATTTCAATCTCAGCTTCTGGTACAAACTGACAGATAAAACAC
>JAFOYS010000098.1 GCA_017391435.1 Alistipes sp.
ACATAACTACCGAGTCTTTGCTAAATTGGCAATATCGCCCAACTAATCACCTATTAAATAGGTTTATACTCTTATTATCAGTGTTTTACAGTGTTATAATAAAGTCGTACTTTAAATAAGTAATTTGTCAAGATTTAACATTTGCTCTGTTGTATACAATTGTGAACAATGTTAATAACTCTTAACACTATTTATATTTGTTGATAAATTTGTCTGTTTTGTAAAATTTGTTTACCTTTGTAAAAAAGTACGGAAATGAAGGCAAAATTGGAGTATTTGATGAGTCAGACTGGTTTGCGATCTGGACAGATTGCAAAGATGTTAGATGTTAAGCCGTCTGTGATATCTCACCTACTGATTGGACGCAACCAGCCAAACTACAAGCTGACTGCAAAAATCATTGAGCTCTTTCCGGACTACTCTCCCCTTTGGTGGTTAGGCATAACAGATGATCCTCACGCGAACGTGACGCCAACAGTTGCAACTCCAAAATCAGAAGTTGCTGGAGGTGGCCACACTGTTACTACCCCATCATTTTCTGAGCAATCACTTTTTGATGTAAATCCTCAGAGAGCAACTGCACCAAAAATGCAGAGCTCACAACTTGCCGAGGCGAACATTGCAGCTGTTGCAGATTCATCAGAGGTCGAGCGTGTGATTGTCATCTACAAGGATAAGAGCTTTGAGAGTTTCACTCCCAAAAAGTAGATGTGATTAACAAGTAAGATTTTTAGTGCTTCAGGATTGAAAATTTGCGACCAGAGATACACTCAGTCTGTGTTTATTGGATTCTCAGCGAGTTAAACTCTATTATAAACCTACCGAATAATCTAATAATCAGTAATTTACACACACTCAAGCATTCTAATAAAACCCTTTGAGAGGCGCTATCTCTATTATAAACCTCACAACAATTTAACATAATGTATATATTACCGCATTTTCATTGTACAGTCTATAGGAGTGCCCTATTTGCGGCTCGTGGCTTTAGGTAAATGGAGATTGTCAAATAAATAGACTGAGACGGTAAAGATTTTTGTGGGAGTGTTGGGTGATTTATGGTTTTAGTACTATCTTTGCTGTGATAATGAGAGTAAAGTATGAGAAAGATTGTACACCTATTTATATATATAGCAGCGGCTATGGTGTTTTGGGGCTGTGGCGGCAGAAAGAGTCAGAGTGCAGACAATACGATATTTGTATCAATTGCGCCATTAAAACCGATTGTTGAAGGTATTGTTGGCGAGGATTACTCTGTTGAGGTATTGGTTCCTATGGGTGCATCGCCGGAGACATTTGAGCCTACACCAAAGCAGTTTATTGCACTGAACAAGGCGGTAATGGTCTTTGGAACGGGGTTGCTGGACTTTGAGAAGGCGCTATTAGAGAAGATTCACGATCAGAGCAAGGTAATAAACCTCAGTCACGGGGTGGCAACGATAGCAGGCAGTTGTTCGCACACCCACCACGGCAAGCACTGTCATCACGGCGTAGATCCTCACATATGGTGTTCGCCAAAGGCTCTGACAACCGTAGCGCAGAATGCTTATAGCGCAGTGGTCGCACAGATGCCAGAGAGAGACTACAGCGCAAACTTTGCCCTGCTAAAGCAGAAGCTCAGCCAGCTAGACAACGATGTTGAGACAATGTGCAGCAGCGCATCACTCCCCTACTTTATTATCTACCATCCAGCGCTGACATACCTTGCCAGGGATTACAACCTTGAGCAGGTGGCTATAGAAAACGAGGGTAAGGAGCCGAGCGCTAAACGCATTGCTGAGATTATTGATCGCGCACGCAGAGATGGCATTAAGAGGGTCTTCTATCAGAGCGAGTTCCCA
>JAFOYS010000099.1 GCA_017391435.1 Alistipes sp.
GAGATGCTAAATGCGCGATTGCTAAGGAAGGTCTCCTTCTGGCACATACGATAGACAACCTTCTCCCACTCCTCGTCAAACTCATCGGTTTTGTTCAACACTTCTGACTCCTGCTCGGTAAGCGGACGAAGTTTGAGTTTTGAGGCTATGGTCTCATTCCAAGACTTAAAGTCTGGAGCCTCGCCAAGCTGGTTGTAGATATAAGGATATGCAATCTGTATGCAGACAAGAGCGTAGTTTAGCAACTTATCTAAAGCCGTCACATTACTCTTCTCGCCTTTCTGCTCATCATAGATTATTGAAATCAGCGCAAGGGTATTTGTCAGTCGCTTGAGTGAGCGAGGGTTTGTTCCTACCGAGAGGCGGGTAATCTCCGACAACTTCTCAGCCAACGATGACTCAGCGAGCTCAGCATCTGTAAAGAACTCAATCTTACTCAGCGCATCTACAAGGAACGAGTCTACGCTATACGATGCCACTGGCATAGAGAATGGTAACTGGATAATCTTATCAAAGAATGAGCGGAACTCGCGCTCGTTAGCATCAGTCAGCTCACCGAACTTTGGCTTAAGGCCCTTAATTACCACATCATAGTCAATAGCGAGGATAAATACGCACTTTTCAAGGTCAAAGATATTCTTCAGTAGCTCCAGAATCTCCACTGCCACTGGAGGGTCTATTCGGTCAAGGTCGTCAATGTAGAATGTAAAACCAGACTTTGAGCTATCCTTTGACAGAGCCTCGTCAATAAGCTTTGCAATCTCCTCCTTAAGTTGAGTAATGTCAGACTCTGCCTGCTGATCACCGTCAAACAGTTCGTCTACAAGTCCGCCATCAATACCTACTGCACCCGCAGCGACCTTTGTACCTACAGAGGCCATCTTCTTAAATAGACCACCAATCTTACGCTTACTCTCTGCCCACCTCTTCTCGCTCGGATGAAGCGCACCAATCTGATTTATAATACCCTCCAAAATTGACATAATCGCCTGCTGTGGAGTCTTCATCAGCGAGTACTGCCAAGTGTTAATCCAGATTGGGAAGTAAGGTGCAGAATCTACATCGCAAAGGTGGTAACGAAGAAGGTTCATAAGTGATGTCTTACCACTACCCCACTCACCCTGAAGGGCGATGGTAATAGGCGTATCTGTCAATCGGATGTACTTAATAAGTGCATTCTGATAGGTCTGAATTCCAAACAGGTCCTCTTGCGTATGCTTACGAGGAACATCAATAATACTTGACTTCATAGTATTGTTAGTTAGTAGATTATTTTTCAAGAAGTGTATACATAGAGAGTACAGTGTCAACATACCACTGTATAAGAGTTGGGTCGTACTTGTCAATATTTATTTGTATTGACCAATTCCACTTGTTCTTATTCTTCTTTCCTTGTGACACTACAGCCGACCTTATAGGGTGGTCTGCTGGAGCGGTGGCAATCTTCTGCTCAACAACTCTCTTAATCTCCTCGCCGCCAAAGGTCTCAAGGCTTACAGCAGCAACACCACTCTTGACACTATATGAGAAAGTGTATATTGCGCCCTTTATCGCCTCTGAACTAATATGTGAATATCCCTTATCCTTTGGAATACTCATCTTAATGTTAAGGCTCTGCGATAGCTGCTCCTTAACAGGATTCCACAGTTTCTCTGCCCACTGTATCTCTGACACTTTAACCCTCTTTGGTGCGTCAAATGCCTTGATATTTGTTACGGCAGACATCTCAAGGATAGACTCAATAATCTCTCCTAACTGCTCATCATTACCGATAATCTGGGCAATCTTATTTAGCAGGCCAGAGACGCTGAAGGCGCGGTTGCTAAGATATGTCTCCATCTGGCACATACGGAAGAGAACCTTCTCCCAATCCTCATCAAACTCCTCGGTAGAGTCAAGACTCTCTCGCTCTAACTCGGTTAGTGGGCGGAGCTTAAGTTTTGAGGCAATCCTCTCATTCCAAGCCTTAAAGTCGGGCTCCTCTGTAAGTTGATTGTAGATATACGGATATGCAATCTGTACGCAGACAAGGGCAAAGTTGATAAGTTTGTCTAATGTTGTAACATTACTCTTCTCACCATACTGCTCATCATAGATTATTGATATCAGCGCGAGGGTATTTGTCAGACGCTTGAGCGAACGAGGGTTTGTACCTACCGAGAGGCGAGTAATAGTCGACAGCGTCTCCGCTAATGACATATCTGCAAGCTCCTTCTCGGTAAAAAACTCTATCTTGTCTAACGCATCGACAAGGAACGAGTCTACGCTATACGATGCCACAGGCATTGAGAATGGCAGCTGGATAATCTTGTCAAAGAATGAGCGGAACTCACGCTCGTTTGCCGCTGTAAGCTCGCCGAACTTTGGTTTTAGACCCTTGATAACCACATCGTAGTCAATTGCAAGGATAAAGATACACTTCTTAAGGTCAAAGATATTTTTGAGCAGCTCCAGAATCTCAACAGCTGCTGGTGGGTCAATTCGGTCAAGATCATCAATGTAGAATGTAAAGCCAGACTTTGAACTATCCTTAGACAGTGCATCATCAATAAGCTTTGCAATTTCCGCTTTGAGCTGAGTAATGTCAGAAGTAGACGCACTCTGACCTCCATCAAAGAGCTCGTCAACCAATCCGCCATCAATACCTACAGCACCGGCAGCAACCTTTGTACCTACTGTTGCCATCTTCTTAAAAAGGCCTCCAATCTTGCGCTTGCTCTCCTCCCACTTCTGCTCATTTGGGTTGAGCTCGCCAATCTGGTTGATAATACCCTCCAGAATTGACATAATTGCCTGCTGTGGGCTCTTCATCAGCGAGTACTGCCAAGTGTTAATCCAAATTGGAAAGTATGGAGCATGGTCTACATCGCAAAGGTTGTAGC
>JAFOYS010000100.1 GCA_017391435.1 Alistipes sp.
GGAGGTTATTATTGCCATCTCAGCATCTGTTGAGGGTGAGACCACACTCTTCTACCTTATGAACTGTCTGAGGCGCTTCGAGAGGCTGAAAATTACCACTATAGCTCGCGGAATTGGCTTTGGAGATGAACTTGAGTATGTCGACGAGCACACAATAACACAGGCGCTTATCAACCGTAGAGAGGTAGATAAGAGTAGATAACTCTCAAACAGAAAAACTGCGAGAGATGGCCGATGCGCTGAGAGCAAAACTCAAGGGTTACGACGCACTGCTGCCAACCCTACGCGCTACGGGCGAGAGGGTTCCAATGCCAAACGAACTTATAAAATAATAGAATTATGAGAGTTAAATTGATTATCATTGCGCTACTTTGCGCTACAATCCTTGTAGGTTGCTGCTCGGCGTGCCGTCAGCGCCAGAAAAATGCCAAGCCGCTGAAGGGTACCGAGTGGCACCTTGTACAACTTGAGGGTAAAGATATGGAGCTGCCGATAAATAGCTTCAATATTACCCTTGGTCAGGATGGTTCTATTGCCGGCATTGCTGCTTGCAACCGTCTGCTGGGCCATTACACTGTATCTGAGAACTATGCTATTAACTTTGGTCAGGTAGGCACAACAATGATGCTCTGTCCTGAGAACGGAGAGCTTGAGAGTAAGTTTACCGCTGTTCTTGGTGTAGTTACCCACTATGACATTGACGGCGATATGCTTATCCTCCTCCAGCAGGGTACGATCAAGGCTCTTTTTAAGGCTTTGCCTTCAGAAGTGGTAAAATAGAGTAGATAATAACCCTTTTTGAACAGATGGAATAGAATATGTTCCATCTGTTTTTTGTACCTTTGTATCGTTTAACGATAATCAAAAAGATATGAAGAAGATTGTAAACCCGTGGTTGGAAAAAGAGGGTTATCACTGTTTTGGTTGTGACCCTAACCATCAGCACGGTCTAAGGATGGAGTTTTATGAGGATGGCGACGATATTGTAAGCTTCTGGCAGCCCGATGGCGAGCACCAGAGTTGGATAAACACCCTGCACGGAGGAGTGCAGGCGGCACTGCTTGATGAGCTGTGTGGCTGGGTAGTATTCCGCAAGTTCCAGACGGGTGCTGTAACATCAAAGATGGAGATAAGATACCGCAAACCTATACATACAAACGAGGGACAACTAACTCTTAGGGCCCGAGCTACAGAGGTGCGTAGGAATCTTGTTACCATCGTGGGCGAGATTTACAACAGTAATGGAGAGCTATGTACTGAGAGCAGCTGCCTCTACTTTCTATTCTCAAAAGAGAAGTCTGCAACAGAGATGGGGCTAACAGAGTGCCGTGTTGAGGGCGAGTAGCCTATTTACTAAACAAAAACAGATATCCACCTAGACGATGGATATCTGTTTTTTTATGGATTGACTCTATCTTTTTGAAGTTACATCGCGCTCGTACTGCTGAATGTCGGCAATAAAGCTGTCGCCTACAGGCACGCCGTTGCGGAGGCAGAACATATCCCAAACAGCATTCCAAGGCATACTCTTGCTCTCCTCAAGCAGGGCAAGTCGCTCAAAGCCCTGACCATTTGCCTCATACTGACGAAGGCGATCAAGTGGCTCAAGAAGTGCCTGAAGCAGAGACTTCTGTGTTGCGCGAGTACCGATAACATAGGCACCAATACGGTTAATTGACGCATCAAAGTAGTCAAGGCCGATGTGTACTCTGTCAAGGGCGTTGCAGCGAACAATCTCCTTACACAGATCCATAGTCTCGTCGTTCATAATTGTCACGTGGTCAGAGTCCCAACGAACAGGACGGCTTACGTGAAGCATAACCTCTGGCACAAAGAGAAGCAGTGACGAGAGCTTATCTGCCACGCTCTCGGTAGGGTGGAAGTGGCCTGTGTCAAGTGTAATAATCTTGTTGTGAGTTGCGCCGTAGCCGATATAGAAGTCGTTTGAACCTACAGTGTAGCTCTCAAGACCGATACCGAAGACCTTAGACTCTACGCAGTCCTTCATATTGTCATACTGCTGTGCAAAGATCTGATCCAAAGAGTCCTTTAGCAGCTCACGGTAGAGCATACGGTTTACGGTAATATCTTTGCTTCCATCGTGTACCCACAGATTCATAATACAAGGGTCGCCCTGACGCTGTCCCATATAGTCGGCAATAGCACGGCAACGCTTTGAGTGCTCAATCCAGAAGTCGCGGATTGCCTTGTCTGGGTTAGAGAGTGATAGGTCGCCAGACTTTGGATGTGAGAAGGATGTGGTGTTGAAGTCCAGACGCATACCGTTCTCCAGACCCCACTCAATCCAGCTCTCAAAGTGCTTTGGCTCTACCTGGTCACGGTCTACAAACACGCCACCAAAGTCGCCGTAAATCTCGTGTAGGTTGAGTCTCTGACGGCCAGGAATAAGCGAAGAGGCCTTGACGATATCTGCGCGAAGCTCATCAATATTGCGCGCCTTGCCCGGATAGTTTCCTGTTGCCTGAATACCACCGGTAAGCTCGCCACACGCCTCAAAGCCGCCAACATCGTCAGCCTGCCAGCAGTGCATAGATATCTCTACCTTCTGCAATTTCTCGAGAACCTGCTCTACATCTATACCAAGCTCGGCATATCGCTCAACGGCAATGTCGTATGCCTGCTTAATTCTCAATTCATTCATAGTGTTATAGGTTTTAAGGTTACAATTCTACTTTAATGCTTGGAATCTACAGTAAGCCTCGCTCCACTCCTCGCTCTGTTGAGGTGTAAAGGTCTCTGTAGCAATAGAGTTGCGGATAATAGTGCGCGCCTGAGCCACTGAGCCGACAACACCAGCACCTACAGCCTGCATCATAATGTTTCCTATAGCTGTAGCCTCAGATGGACCAGCAACAACGCGCTTGCCCGTAGCATTTGCTGTATATTGGTTTAGCAGCGCATTTTTAGCTCCTCCGCCAATGATGTGCAGAGTCTCGATAGTAAACGGAGCCATTGCCTCAAGAATCTCAAGCACCTGACGGTAGCGCAGTGCCAGACTCTCAAATATTGTGCGGACAATCTGCTTGTCACTCTTTGGTGCGCTCTGAGCTGTGCGAGCGCAGAAGCTCTCTATAGCGCCAAGCATCGACTCTGGGTTGGCAAATAGCGTGTCATCTGGGTTGATAAAACACTGGAAAGGCTCGGCACTCTCTGCCATAGCGACAATCTCTGGGTAGGAGTACTCCTTACCCTGACGGCTCCACTCCTTGCGGCACTGCTCAAGAATCCACATACCGCAGATATTCTTCAGAAAACGAGTCGTACCCTCAACGCCACCCTCGTTTGTAAAGTTCTGACGCATAGACTCCTCCGTAATTATCGGCGTGCGGGTCTCAATACCCATCAGCGACCAAGTGCCAGAGGATAGATATGCAAAATTCTCACTCTCAACAGGTACGGCCATAACGGCAGAGGCCGTGTCGTGACCAGCAACAGCTACAACATCCACCTCTCCAATGCCTGTCTGTTGAGCAATAGTAGGGTTGATTTTGCCAATAACAGAGCCTGGTAGTGTTGGCTCAAGGAGAATATCTCCCTTAACACCAGCTGCTGCGAGTAACTCACCGTCCCACTTCAGTGTTCGTGGGTTGAGTGCCTGAGATGTTGAGGCTATGGTATACTCGCAAATCTGCTTGCCCGTGAGCATATAACTCAGCGCATCTGGAATAAAGAGCAACCTTTCGGCCTGAACAATAGGGCTGTAACCCTCCTTTACGGCTGCGTAGATTTGGAATAGGGTGTTGAAATTCATCACCTGTATGCCCGTCTTGTTGTAGACATCCTCGCGAGAGATTAGCTTAAAGAACTCCTCTGGAGCACCATTGGTATATGGGTCACGATATGCGCGTGGCATACCGAGTATAGAGCCATCGCTACCGATAGGCACAATATCTACACCCCAAGTGTCAATACCTACAGAGTCGGGGCGAATACCTCGCTTGGCACACTCTGTAAGACCCTCTACAATATGCTCATAGAGTCCAAGAATGTTCCAATAGTACTTGCCGTTAACAGCTATAATACCATTGCCAAAACGGGTTAATTCCTCGACCTCTACGCGACCCTCGCTAAGAGTTCCTAAAAGTGTGCGACCACTTGTTGCACCGAGGTCAAATGCCAAAAAGTTAGACTGTTTCATACTACAAATTTATAAAAAAACATCCGACTTGTCCAAGATAATATGCTAAAAATTGCAATTCTGTCTATTGATTGTTTAAAAATATTGGCAATAAGGGCCGAGTATATCCGAAAATGTTGTAATTTTGTGCCAGAAACAAAACAATCTAATACAAAGTATAATGGAAGCTATTGTAAAGACTAACTTTAACTTTAAGGGTCAGCAGGGCCACTATGTAGGTAAGGTACGCGATGTGTATAGCATTGAGGGAGACTATCTTGTAATGGTTGTATCAGACCGTATCTCAGCCTTTGATGTGGTATTACCAAAGGGTATTCCTTTCAAGGGTCAGGTGCTTAACCAGATTGCTGCATCATTCCTTGATGCTACAGCCGACATCCTTCCAAACTGGAAGATAGCCGTTCCAGATCCAATGGTTACTGTAGGCCATAAGTGCGAGCCATTTAAGGTTGAGATGGTTATCCGTGGATACCTCTCTGGCCACGCTTGGCGTGAGTACAAGGCTGGCAAGCGTACAATCTGTGGTGTAGAGATGCCTGAGGGTATGGTTGAGAATCAGAAGTTCCCAGAGCCAATTATCACCCCTACAACTAAGGCCGACGAGGGTCACGATGAGGATATCTCTAAGGAGGAGATTATTGCTCGTGGTATTGTTAGCCGTGAGGATTATGAGCAGCTTGAGGCTTATACTCGTGCAATCTTTGCTCGCGGTACTGAGATTGCTGCAAAGATGGGTCTTATCCTTGTTGACACAAAGTATGAGTTTGGTAAGAAGAA
>JAFOYS010000101.1 GCA_017391435.1 Alistipes sp.
CGGTGATAGTATCACCGGCATTAAACTGTGGGATCTCAGCATCGCTCTTTGCCCACATCTGCTCGTTCACGAGTCTAATCAACGAATCCTTGTTCATTGTTGCAACAAAAATTTAATAGTTTCCGCTCAACATTATCGCTGTGTTTGGCATACCATAGTGAGTCATTGCTCCCTAATCCTGACCTACATCTGTTACCTGTCAGTTCGCTTATAGGGTTTTACCCCCCCCCGCGAAACAGCGCCAGATAACCATCTGCAGCCAACTTTGCCGCCCACCCATTATAAGAGGTTGATACGCAGGGGCAAAGATAATGCAAAAAAAATTAATGTGCAAATCTTTGACCTTTAGCTATTAGCCATTGGCTAAAGAGCAAAGAGTTTGCTACGCAGTACAGAGAATTTAGTGAAGTTAAGGAGATTAGGGAATTTAGCGAAAAATCTCCTTAATCTCTCTACTAGGATACTTTTTTCGGTGCTGTAGCCTCAAGGCGGTCGAGCTTATCGAGCAGGCGGGCGCAGAGTTCGTCGTTCATCTCCTGTGCTACGGACTCGGCAGCGGCCTGTTCTGCCTCCTTCTTAGACTCGCCCATACCGTGGCCAACCTCAAGGTTATCAATAAGCACGGTGCTTCGGAAGGAGTGTGCACCAGCGCTGCTACCCTTGCCTACACCCTTGGTTTTGAAGCTGACAAGGTGGTGGTGCTTCTGACCCCACTCAATAAGGCGGCTCTTAAAGTCGGTCTCCACCTCATCTACGCGGTCAAGGGATAGGGCTGTGGCGTAGATGTCGTTGATAAGCAGTCGGTTGACAAAGTTATATCCCTGATCGAGGTATATTGCCCCCATCATAGCCTCAAAGGCGTCGCCAAAGATATGCTTTTGGGTAGATGAGACAGAGTGGTTGCAGATAACGCACTTGTCAAGACCCAGCTTCTTTGCAATGCCGTTCAGAGACTGGCGAGAGACAATCTTTGAACGGAGCTGCGTGAGTCGGCCCTCGTCGTACTCTGGGTACTCAATAAAGAGGTAGTCGGATGTTACGCTCTCAATAACCGCGTCGCCCAAGAATTCAAGGCGCTCGTTGTTTATTGACTGTCCATCAACAATAATAGACGCTGATTTGTGAATCAGCGCCAGTTTATAGAGTTCAATGTTGTTAGGAATAAAACCGAAGATGTCGTCAACCATTCGGTAGTACTCCTTATCTTGTCCAAAATTTCGCTTTATTGGACGGAGTATAAAATCAAGCACAGTATTATAACTTACGGAAAATGATTGTAGAGTTATGACCGCCGAAGCCAAAGGTGTTGCTCATAGCAACCTTAACATCGCGCTTTTGTGCCACTCCAAGAGTGAGGTTGAGCTTTGGATTGATTGCAGGATCAACCTGTTCAACATTGATTGTTGGAGGTACTATGCCCTTTGTAATTGCGAATACGCACGCTAAAGCCTCTATGGCAGCAGTGGCACCAAGAAGGTGGCCTGTCATAGACTTTGTAGACGAGATATTCATCTTGTAGGCATCCTCACCGAACAAACCCTCTATAGCAGAAAGCTCAGCAATATCGCCAAGCGGGGTGCTTGTTCCGTGGGCATTGAGATAGTCGACCTCTGAGGTGGTGATAGCTGCATCCTCAAGCGCTAAACGCATAGAGAGTATTGCTCCCTTTCCCTCTGGATGTGGGGCTGTCATATGGTATGCATCGGCTGACATTCCGCAGCCTGCAACCTCGCAGTAGATCTTTGCGCCACGAGCAACGGCGTGCTCGTACTCCTCAAAGATTAACGCACCCGCGCCCTCGGCAAGAACAAAACCGTCACGATCCTTATCAAAAGGGCGTGAGGCGTGCTTAGGGTCGTCGTTGCGTGTAGAGAGTGCTCGCATTGACGAGAAACCGCCAACGGAAGGGATGATAACAGGAGCCTCAGATCCGCCCGTAACAATCAAATCGGCCTTACCCCAACGGATAAGGTTAAAGGCGTCTATCATTGCGTGGTTTGCCGAAGCACAAGCAGAGGCAACACTGTAGTTTGGACCCATAAATCCATACTTGAGTGAGATGTGACCCGCTGCAATGTCCGAAATCATCTTTGGAACAAAGAATGGGCTGAAGCGAGGCGTACCATTGCCGCCTGCCCAGCCCATAACCTCATCATAGTAAGTCTGCACTCCTCCCACGCCTGATGCCCAGACAACACCTGCACGCTCGAGATTAATCTTCTCAAGGTCTAACTTGGCATCCTCAACAGCCTCGGTTGCAGCAACCATTGCAAACTGTGAGTAGCGATCGTACTTGCGAAGCTCCTTGCGGTCAAAGATGGCTGTAGGGTCAAAGTTTTTAACCTCACAGGCTATGCGAGATGCGAATTTGGTTGCATCGAAGGCTGTAATTGTATCAGCACCGCTAACTCCATTCTCAAGATTGTGGAAGTACTCCTCAATATTGTTTCCAATAGAATTTATTGTTCCAATACCAGTAATTACAACTCTTCTTTGCTCCATACGCGCGCAATTACTTACTACTAAATAATTTCAAATTTAAAGGAGACGATTACTTAATCTCGTCCTTGTGAGCCTCAAGATAGTTGAGAACATCACCTACAGTCTGCATAGACTCTGCAACCTCCTGTGGAATCTCAACGCCGAACTCAGACTCAAAATCCATCATCAGCTCTACGCTGTCGAGTGAATCTGCACCAAGGTGACCAGTGAATGTAGCCTCAGGTACTACCTCAGACTCCTTAACGCCAAGCTTGTTTACGATAGTCTTAACGACTCTCTCCTGAATGTTTGACATAATTTTCTCTTTTTAGTTTAACAATTAATTTCTTTACTATTTTAAACTGTTACATTTCTACCATTTGTATGCTACATTTAGCATAAAAATCGTAGCAATGTGTGCAGTTTGTTAGGTAAAACAGTGCAAAGATAGCACTTTTTTATTATCTTTGACATAAAATTAGAAAAATTTTAACATCCGAGGTGCGGACAATGTTCCAAAACTCGCTAATACACAATTATTTATATGGAAAAGATGAATCTTCTGATGATCTCAAACTCTACCAACGCCGGTGAGGAGTATCTAAAGTATCCAATTGCTAATATTGCAGAGCATCTGAAGGGTGTTACAGAGGTGTTGTTTGTTCCTTATGCCGCTGTGACCTTCTCTTACGACGAGTATGAGCGTAAGGTGCAGAACCGCTTTAACGAGATTGGTATTAAGGTTCGCTCTGTGCATCGCGAGAAGAATCCACTAAAGGCTGTGCGTGAGGCAGAGGCTATCTGTGTGGGTGGTGGTAATACATTTGCGCTGACAAAGAAGATGCAGCAGCAGGGACTTATGAAGGCCATACTCAGAAAGGTTAAACAGGGAACTCCTTATGTTGGTTGGAGCGCAGGTAGTAATGTCTGCTGTCCTACAATCTGCACAACAAATGATATGCCGATTGTGCAGCCAGAGTCATTTAAGGCTATTGGTGCAGTGAAATTCCAGATAAATCCTCACTATCTTGACGCAAATCCAGAGGGTCACGCAGGTGAGACTCGCGAGCAGAGAATTGAGGAGTATATTGAGGCAAATGGTCGCAGATTTGTTGTCGGTCTGCGAGAGGGTTGTATGCTTCGTCTTGTAGGTGGTCGCCTTGAGCTTATCGGTCCGCGCCCTATGCGAATTTTCAAGAAGGGTCAGGCTGCGTATGAGGTGCAGGCTGGTGATGACCTTAGCTTCTTGCTATAATGGTAGATAAGCAGGCGCGTGGCGCTGAGGGTGAGGCCTTTACGGTAGATTGGCTTCGGAGTAATGGTTTCTATATTGTCGAGCGAAATTGGCGATATGGGCACTATGAGGTGGATATTATCGCTACGCGTCGCGGTGTAGTCCATTTTGTAGAGGTAAAGACCCGTGCGCTGGGGTCAATAGAGAGTGCATATCTGGCTATAGATACCACAAAGCGCACAGCTCTACTTCGTGCTATGCGAGCATATACATATGCCGGCCGCTATGGTTGTGAGTTTCAGGTAGATCTTGCAGCAGTTGAAGCGGCGATGGATGGTAGTTTTATAATGCATTATAACGAGAACATCCTCGGCTAAAGATGCTGAGTTTATTGGTGTAAAAAAGGGGGAGGCTTCATTGCCCCCCCCTTGTTATTAAAATACCGCCTTGTAGAAGATATCTGTTGCGCCCTGATTTTTGGCCGTATACTCTTTAGAGATTTGGCTTACGGCGGCGAGGTGTTCGCTGTTGTCGCGCAGAGGTGCAAACCAAGCATTTAGCTCATCGTAGTTTGAGATGCTTGTGGCAGCGCCCAAAGAGATCATATCGCGCGCCTCCTTAAACTTCTTATAGTTTGGACCAAAGGCTATTGGCAGACCAAAGGTTGCGGCCTCAAGGGTGTTGTGGATGCCCACGCCAAAGCCTCCGCCGATATATGAGAACTCGGCATAGCTATAGACTGACGAGAGCATACCCATAGTGTCGAGAATAAGAATCTGCTTTGAGCTATCGGTATCTCTATACTGTGTATATCTCAC
>JAFOYS010000102.1 GCA_017391435.1 Alistipes sp.
CTCCAGTCCACTACTCTCAAGGTGGTCAACAGAGATTGCTCCAAGCTTTACGCCTAACTGCACACCACCAGAGAAGTCAAGTTCATTTGCGTGTATCTTTGCCCGTAGGCCATACTTGCTCGCCTGAGTGACAATTCTCTCCGTCTGCTCAAGGGTAAAAAATCCGCGGTCGCAAAATACATCTACAAACTCGGCTATGCCCTGCTCTGCTACTGCAGGTAGCATA
Source organism: Alistipes sp. (assembly GCA_017391435.1). Taxonomy (GTDB): domain Bacteria; phylum Bacteroidota; class Bacteroidia; order Bacteroidales; family Rikenellaceae; genus Alistipes. The sequence goes on from JAFOYS010000102.1 coordinate 227, forward strand.
GTGTTGCAGATAAGCTCTACATACTCGCTCTGGCGCCCCTTGTACTCTCGTGGTACGGCGTGTGCACCGAGAAATGTCGCCTTGACTGCAAGAGGAGTCTCTTTTGCTATGCGACCAATTACGCGGAGCATCTTCAGCTCATCCTCTGTAGTAAGTCCGTAGCCAGATTTTATCTCTATAGCACCTGTGCCCATAGCAATAACCTCCTTTACGCGCTCCATTGCTTGGTCGTATAACTCCTCTTCAGAGGTGTTGTGGAGTCTATCGGCAGAGTTGAGTATACCACCGCCACGAGCGGCAATCTCTTCGTAGCTCAGACCGTTAATCTTGTCGACAAATTCCAACTCACGACTACCCGCATAGACAATATGGGTGTGCGAGTCGCAGTATGACGGAAAGAGCATTCCGCCCTGTGCGTCTAACACCTCAAAGCCCTCGCTGTTGGGACAGGTTGATATATGGCCAAAGTCGGTGATTACGCCATTCTCTGCTGTGAGCCATCCATCTTTAATAGAGTGCATAATGTCCATATCAGCACCGCTAATGCGATCTACTTTAGCGTTGCAAATACCGACAATAGTACCTATATTTTTTACTAAAAGTCTCATTTGTAGCTCTGTAAGAAGGTTATTGAGGCATCTATAAGCGGGTACATAACTCTGTCGTTGTCAATATATGGTACCACCTTGCGATACCTCTCAACAAGTCGCTCAACGGCCTCTGACGAGCGTAGCGGTCTGCGGAACTCAAGAGCCTGAGCGGCGTTGAAGAGCTCTATAGCAAGCACTCGCTCGGTGTTGTCTACTACGCGAGCAAGTTTTGTGGCAGCATTTGAGCCCATACTTACGTGGTCCTCCTGACTCTGTGAAGATGGAATTGAGTCTACCGATGCTGGCATACACAGACCCTTGTTCTGGCTTACGATAGAGGCGGCAGTGTACTGCGGAATCATAAATCCACTATTAAGGCCTGGCTTAGCAACAAGGAATGAAGGCAAGTCGCGACTGCCAGAGATAAGGCGGTATGTTCTGCGCTCAGAGATGTTCGCAAGCTCGGCTACAGCTATGGCAAGGAAGTCCATTGCAAGGGCTATAGGCTGACCGTGGAAGTTACCTGCGCTGACAACCATATCCTGCTCTGGGAATACTGTTGGGTTGTCAGTGACGCTGTTAATCTCATTCTCTAAAACTGTTGATACATAGCTAATTGTATCTTTTGTCGCGCCGTGTACCTGCGGTATGCAGCGGAATGAGTATGGGTCTTGAACGTGTGCCTTCTTGCGGCTAATAATCTGACTACCATCAAGAAGTGCTCGCATAGTTCGGGCGGTCTCTAACTGTCCACGATGGCTGCGCACAATATGCACCTGGTCGCAGAATGGCTCTATGCGACCATCAAAGGCGTCAAGAGATACGGCTGCAATCTTATCTGCTTGGTGGCTCAGCCTTATAGCCTTAAGCAGTGACCAAACACCATATGCACTCATAAATTGTGTGCCATTGAGAAGTGCTAATCCCTCCTTAGATTGCAGTGAGATTGCCTCCCAACCAAACTGCTCCATAACCTCAGATGTAGGGATAGGCATACCCTCGACCTCCACCTCGCCAAGACCTAACAGTGGCAAGCATAGGTGTGCAAGGGGAGCAAGGTCTCCCGATGCGCCAAGTGAGCCCTGCTGGTATACTACGGGTAGCACATTGTTGTTGTACATATCTACAAGTCGCTCTACAGTAGCAAGTTGCACACCTGAGTGGCCATAGCTCAGTGACTGGACCTTCAGCAGCAGCATAAGTTTTACAATCTGACTTGGTACTCTGTCGCCCGTGCCGCAAGCGTGAGACATTACAAGGTTCTTCTGTAGTGTGCCAAGCTCGTCTGCGCTGATGCTTATGTTGCATAGCGAGCCAAAGCCCGTTGTAATGCCATAGATTGGCTCTGTCTGGCTATCCATTTTGCTGTCAAGATACTCACGACAGCGGATAATACGATTCTGTGCATCCTTGCTCAGGGCAATAGGGATGTTGTTCTCAAGAATCTCTCCTACGCGCTCAATAGTCAGTCGCTCGGCTGATATATAGTGAAACTCCATAGTGTTTGTTTATTGAAGTGATTTTTTGATTAGGTTTTCGTCTGCAAAGTTAGGTAGGGTGACCTGCAACTCTGGCGTTGCCTCCATCTGGCGGCGGATAGCGTCTATAGCCCCCTTGTTGCGAGCCCAACTACGGCGGGCAATGCCGTTGTTGACATCCCACAGTAACATCTCGCGGATATGACGGTCAGAGTCGTCACTGCCGTCAATGACCATACCGAAGCCGCCATTTATAACCTCACCCCAGCCAACTCCGCCACCGTTGTGGATAGAGACCCAAGTGGCACCGCGGAAGCTGTCGCCAATAACATTATGCACAGCCATATCGGCAGTAAGGTTTGATCCGTCGTAGATGTTAGATGTCTCACGGTAAGGGGAGTCTGTACCCGATACATCGTGGTGGTCGCGGCCAAGAACTATCGGTGCTGATATCTCACCTGCAGCAATAGCGCGGTTGAAGGCCTGAGCAATCTTCATTCGGCCCTGACAGTCGGCATAGAGTATTCGTGCCTGAGAGCCTACAACAAGGCGATTCTTTGCTGCCTCGACTATCCAGTGAATATTATCCTCAAGTTGACCAACAATATCTTCAGGAGCTGTTCTTGCAATCTCTCGCAGAACATCTGCCGCTATGCGGTCTGTGGCCTCAAGATCCTCTGCCTTGCCAGATGTGCAGACCCAACGGAATGGACCAAAGCCGTAGTCAAAGAACATAGGACCCATAATGTCCTGTACATAAGATGGATAGCGGAAGGCGATACCATCCTCTGCCATAATATCTGCTCCAGCGCGAGAACTCTCAAGAAGGAAGGCGTTGCCGTAGTCAAAGAAGTACATTCCGCGTGCAGTAAGCTTGTTTATGGCGGCAACCTGTCGGCGTAGTGACTCCTTAACAGCCTCACGGAAACGCTCTGGCTCCTCGGCCATCATACGGTTTGACTCCTCATAGCTATATCCTACAGGGTAGTAACCTCCAGCCCACGGATTGTGCAGCGAAGTCTGGTCAGAGCCAAGGTCTACAGATATCTGCTCCTCAGCAAGTCGCTCCCAGAGGTCTACAACATTGCCTACATAAGCCAGAGATACAACCTCCTTTGCTGCAACAGCACCTCTGACTCTTGCAATAAGATTGTCAAGTGAGTAGTGCAGCTCATCTACCCAACCCTGTGAGTGTCGTTTCTCGGCAGCCTTTGGGTTTATCTCAGCAACAACAC
>JAFOYS010000103.1 GCA_017391435.1 Alistipes sp.
AACCATATCCCGCTTTTTTTCTCGATTTGTTACATTTTTGGCAACTTTTGGCGCTTGTATCAATATATTTACTCTATTTGTAGTACTGTTGGTAAACTATAAACAGATTTTAATGTTATGCAGTATAAAAGAATCCTTCTAAAGTTGAGTGGTGAGTCGCTCCAGGGCGAGCAGAAGTATGGTATCTCTATGGAGCAGCTTCGCAGTTATGCGGTGCAGATTAAGCAGGCTGTAGAGATGGGCATCCAGATTGGTATTGTTATTGGTGGCGGTAATATATTCCGTGGTCTGCAGGGCGCAAAGCGTGGTTTTGACCGTGTCAAGGGCGACCAGATGGGTATGTTGGCAACCATTATCAACTCACTTGGCCTGCAGGCGGTGCTTGCCGATGAGGGTGTAAAGTGCAAGGTGCTTACATCTATCCGTATGGAGCCTATTGGCGAGTACTACTCTAAGGATAAGGCTCTGGAGTACCTCAATGCTGGTTATGTTGTAATTATCGGCGGCGGAACCTCAAACCCTTACTTTTCGACCGACACAGCTTCAGCACTGCGCGGTATTGAGATTGAGGCTGACGGATTCTTTAAGGGCACTCGCGTGGATGGTATCTACACTGCCGACCCAGAGAAGGACCCTACAGCCGTTAAGTTTGACACCATTACCTTTGACGAGGTCTACACCCGCAACCTCAAGATTATGGATATGACAGCCTTTACGCTCTGCAAGGAGAATGGCCTTAACATCATAGTCTTCGATATGGACACTCCGGGCAACCTTATCAAGGTGCTTGAGGGTCAGACAATAGGAACACTTGTACACAAATAATATACTGTTATGAAAGAGCGTAGAAAGAAGAAGGGTAACCTTACCCTTGCACTTATGATTATTGGCATTCTTGCCATTATAGCTATACTGCTGTTCTGGAACCCTCAGCAGACCACCGCAGCCCCTATGCCTCAGAGTCAGGAGCAGGTTGAGGCCTCTACTATAGCCAAGCAGGGTACTATGGCGCCAGACTTTACCGTTGAGCTTTTTGACGGTAAAACCCTTAAACTCTCGGAGCTCAGAGGCAAGGTTGTGCTTGTCAACTTCTGGGCTACTTGGTGCCCTCCGTGCCGTGAGGAGCTTACTCGCGTGCAGAAGGAGATTATTGACCGCTTTGCAGGTAAGGAGTTTGTCTTCCTGCCAATCTCTCGCGGTGAGGAGTATAACACCGTGGCAGCATTCCGCAAGCGTATGGGCTACGACTTTACTATGGGCCTTGACCCAGACCAGAAGATCTTCCGCCGCTATGCTACAAACTACATCCCTCGCAACTTCCTTATTGACCGCGACGGTAAGGTGGTCCTTGCAAGCATCGGCTACGATAAGGCTGAGTTTGCCCACCTTATTGAGACAATCGAAAAGACAATTAACAATAAATAACAACGACAATGGATTCTAAGACTATTTTGGCTGACGCGTCTGCAAGAATGCAGCGTGCAGTAGACTTTCTGGAGGAGACCCTGCTCAATATCCGCGCAGGTAAGGCCTCAACAAATGTTCTTAATGGCGTTTTTGTAGACTACTACGGCTCACAGACCCCTGTTTCAGGTGTTGCAAGTGTCACAGTACCAGATGCAAAGACCATCCTTATCCAGCCTTGGGATAAGAATATGATTCGCGCTATTGAGAAGGCAATTATCGACTCAAACATCGGTCTTACCCCATCAAACAATGGTGAGACTATCCGCCTCTCTATTCCGCCACTTACAGAGGAGCGCCGTAAGGAGCTTGTAAAGCAGTCTAAGGGCGAGGTTGAGAACGCTCGTATCTCTCTGCGTAACGCTCGTCGCGATGCTGTAGAGGCATTCAAGAAGGCCGTTAAGGAGGGTATGCCAGAGGATGAGAGCAAGGATGGCGAGACCCAGGCACAGAAGCTCCTTGAGAAGTTTAGCAAGTTGGTAGATGCTGCTTTTGAGAAGAAGGAGAAGGAGATTATGACTGTCTAATTTTATCGATTTTGTCGATTTTGTCGTGATAGCGGCCCATTTCCTGCCGCTAATAAAAAATGCCTGCTGGGCTGTACTACTTGGTACTATCCTGCGCAGGCATTTTTCATTGAGCGTTGTAAATGCACCACTCTGACGACAAAATGGGCTGTTAGCCATTGGCCATTGGCTGTTAGCAGTTTAGCGGTACAGACTTCGTCTGTGTGTTTATTCGGATTTAGGATGCTGCCGCAAGGCAGTGAAATGAAAAATAGAGCCTCACTCAAGCTTGCTTGAAAGTGAATGGCTCTATTTTTTATTTCAATAACTCGCAGAGTTACTCTAAATCCGCATCAGCACGGAAGCAAAACGGAGTTTTGCCTAAAGTTTTTGGTGAAGCTTTTTTCAAAAAGCTTCGGTACTCGCTTTCTGCGTAGCCAACACCTATATATTATATAGCCTTATTTGCTATCAGCCACTCGGCGATTTGGATGGCGTTAAGTGCTGCTCCCTTCTTGATTTGGTCGGCAACGCACCAGAAGGTCACGCAGTTAGGGTCTGTGACATCCTCGCGGATACGGCCTACATATACAGGCTCTTTGTGGGCGATAAACAGTGGCATAGGGTACTGCTTCTGCTCTGGGTTATCCATAACCACAATGCCCTCGGAGGCACTAAATGCCTGCTTAACCTCCGCTACAGATACTGGGCGGTCAAACTCTACCCATATAGCCTCAGAGTGGGCGCGCATAACGGGCACACGCACGCAGGTTGCGCTAACCTTTATATCTGAGTGCATAATCTTGCGAGTCTCGTTGTACATCTTCATCTCCTCCTTGGTGTAGTCGTTCTCTGTAAAGACATCAATATGAGGGATGACATTGAAAGCCAGCTGGTGGGCAAACTTTTCAACCTTTGGCTCCTCGCCCTTTGCTATTGCTGCGTGCTGAGCCTCAAGCTCTGCCATAGCTGTTGCGCCAGCGCCACTTGCGCTCTGGTATGTAGCCACGCGCACGCGCACTATATGTGCAATTTTCTCAAGGGCAGCCAGTGCTACAACCATCTGAATAGTAGTGCAGTTAGGGTTGGCAATAATGCGGCGAGGAGCATTCAGTGCATCCGCAGCATTTACCTCTGGGACTACCAGTGGCACATCGTTATCCATACGGTAGCAGCTTGAGTTGTCAATCATCAGCGTGCCGTGCTTGGTAATAGTCTCTGCAAACTCCTTTGATACCGAGCCACCTGCCGATACAAGGGCAATATCTACACCCTTAAAGTCGTCGTTGTGCTGAAGGAGTTTTATCTCAATCTCCTCACCGCGGAATGTTCGCTTCTGACCTGCGCTGCGAGCCGAGCCAAAGAGCAACAGCTCGTCACAAGGGAAGTTATGCTCCTCCAATATCCTCAAAAACTCCTGTCCTACAGCGCCACTTGCGCCTACTACTGCTAATCTCATAATCTTATGCTGTTATATATTTTACTCAAAAAACTCATCCTCAAGCTCCTTAGCCTCTACAGCCTCCTCGCACATCTGCTCTGTCCATAGTGCTGGGCGAGGGAATGTATCGTCGCGGTTGATGTCAATATTCGGGTCGTTGTATGTACGAACGAGGAAGTCTCCGACAATCGGCAGAGCCATCATAGATCCCTCACCACGACGGCGCAGGTGTATCTGCTGGTCCTCGCCGCCGACCCAAGAACCTGCGACAAGATTTGGAGTGATACACATAAACCAAGCATCGCGGTCCTCGTTAGATGTACCGGTCTTGCCGGCAATTTCAACATCGCTAAGGCCAAACTGCCAACCCATACGGCGACCGGTACCGTTGGTGATTACATTCTTGAGCATAGTAATCATGGTGTAGGCGGTCTGCTTGCTTACGGCATCTTGCGATGTGGATGAGAAGTTGGAGATAAGGTTACCCTGACGGTCCTCAATATGTGTTACAAAGAGAGGAGAGTTGTACACACCCTCATTTGCAAATGTTGAGTAGGCGCTAACCATCTCAAATACATTGCTCTCAAAAGTTCCCAGACAGAGCGCATATACAGGGTCAATATAGCTTGCAATACCCATGTTGTGGATAAAGTCGGCAACAGCCTCTGGCTGCTTTGCCTGCTTCATAATCCAAGCCGAGTAGTTGTTACGGCTCAGTGCAAGACCCCACTTAAGCGGGTGCAGAACGCCGTCATACTCTACATTTCCAGCC
>JAFOYS010000010.1 GCA_017391435.1 Alistipes sp.
GTTAGCCGTGAGGATTATGAGCAGCTTGAGGCTTATACTCGTGCAATCTTTGCTCGCGGTACTGAGATTGCTGCAAAGATGGGTCTTATCCTTGTTGACACAAAGTATGAGTTTGGTAAGAAGAACGGTGTAATCTACCTTATGGATGAGATTCACACTCCAGACTCTTCTCGTTACTTCTATGCTGAGGGTTATGCAGAGCGTCTTGCTGCAGGTGAGAAGCAGAAGCAGCTGAGCAAGGAGTTTGTTCGTGAGTGGCTTATGGCAAATGGCTTCCAGGGTCAGGAGGGCGAGCAGGTTCCAGAGATGACTCCAGAGATTGTTGCCTCTATCACTGACCGCTACATTGAGCTCTACGAGAATATCACAGGCGAGAAGTTTGTCAAGGCAGAGTGTGACGATGTTGCCGCTCGCATTGAGAAGAATGTAAGCGATTTTCTTGCTACACTATAATCTGATTCACCTATAAACCTATAATATGCGGATGGTGGCTACTTTGTGGCCACCATCTTTTTTTGAAAATAGTGTCAAGGACACACGCAATTTTACAGAAGTAGACTTGTAGGGGCCTACTTTTTTATTAATAGCGTTGAATATTTATCAAAAAGTTATTAATTTTGTAAAAACAACTAAAAACACATCCATATGACACAACAGAACAACTACTATCTACAGCCTGAATTTTATATTGTAGATATCGCTCCAGAAGGGGGATTTTCAGCCTCATTAGAGAATCCTACAGAAAATGAAGAACTTGATTGGTAACCTAAACCTTAGCAATGATTATGAAGAAGTTTATACTATCTATAACAGCGCTTTTAGCTGTTAGTTGCAATAATTTCAGTCAGGTAGAGACCCCGCAAAATGCAACTTTGGAGAAGGGTGTATACACCGCAAGTTTTGACCAGAGCCTCTCTCGAGTCTATATGGATAGCGAGTTGAAGTTGCACTGGAATAGCAGCGATGCAATCTCCCTCTTTGCTACTACAGAGAACTGTAAGTACCTTTTTGCAGGGGCGGATGGAGATGTTACGGGCGATTTTACCCCTCAGCAGAGCGGAACTACTACAGGTGGCGCTCTTGAGAGAAGCTACGCCCTCTATCCATACCTTCAGAGCAGTACAATTTCGGCAGATGGAGTGATAGAGACCACTCTTGCAGCCGTGCAGAGCTATGCAGTTGGCTCTATGGGTCAGAATAGCAACGCTATGGTGGCCGTAACTGAGAGTAGTGCGGATAATAACCTGAAGTTTAAGAATCTGTGTGGATATGTTGCTATTCAGCTCTACGGCGAGAATACAACCGTTCAGAGTGTTACACTTGAGGGTAATGGTGGCGAGACTCTTGCAGGCAAGGCTACAATTTCGGCCGGTTATGACAAGGAGCCAACAGTCGCTTTGAGTAGTAGTGACAGCAAGAGTATAACTATAGATTGTGGTCAGGGTGTTACCCTCTCAACAACTGCTGCTCAGGCTACAGAGTTCTACTTTGTAGTGCCACCAGTTGAGTTTGCTCAGGGTTTTACTATTACCGTAACAGATACTAAGGGCGGTAAGTTTACAAAGAGCACCAATAAAAAGGTTGTTGTTGAGCGCAACATAATTCAGCCAATGACGGCTGTTGAGGTGGAGATTAAGAGTATTGAGGGCCTTACCGTGCCACAGTCGTTAACTCTGCCAGCACAGACGGTAGAGATTCAATCTCTTAGCGTAGGATGTAGCAGCGAGGCTGTGACTGTTAGCGCTTCTGAGGCTTGGTTTGGTGTTGTCGGAGGCTCTCAGAGCATTAGCGCAGGTAGTACTCAGAGTGTTAAGTTGTGGGTAGAGCCAAACTTCTCGGCTACTGCTCGTACAAGCCAGATAACTATTACCGGAGTTACAAGTGGCGCAACAGTGACCGTTCCTGTAAATCAGCAACCATTCTTTAAGAGTATTACAGAGGGTTTCCCTGCTAAACTTGAGACTCAGACCTATATCAGTGAGAAGTGGGAGAGTAGCGGTATATGTTCGCCAGTAGATAGCCCTGCTGTGTTGAGCGCCGTAAGTGTTAACGGTAGCAAACTCACATTTGAGGAGGATGGCGGTGCTATACTCTCTGGAACGGGCGTAGGCGACTATCTTATCTATGCAGTACCTGCTAAGGGTGTCTCTGCGGGTGAGCAGTTTGACTTTATGTGTACCATTGTAGGTATCGACCCAACCTCTCCAAAGTATTGGATCTTTGAGTATTGGGATGCAGGTCGTTGGAACGCTATTGAGAGCGAGCTGCGTACAGCAGAGGAGAATCCGGCTATAAAGTACTCTTTCTATGTCAAGGACTTTGACTCTGCACACCATACAACCTACACTCAGTCCTTTACAGTCACAACACCTGTTGACGAGGGCTCTGTTATGGTTCGTCTGCGTGCGCTTTCTGAGGGCTCTGGCCGCGTGAAGTTCTCGTCAGGTGGTAGATATATGAGCCTCTACCTTATCCGCTATAAGGGTGCGCCAGCAGTTACAGATTCAAAGCGTATGCTCTTTGTTGGTAACTCGTTTACATACTACTACGGTTCAGCCTTTATGCTTAAGGAGATTGCCCGCTCTGAGGGTCACCAGATAGATGCAATAATAAGTGTCAAGGGTAGTCAGGAGTTTAGCGAGCATCTCAAGCTTGAGCGTACTCAGGAGGCTATTGCTCGTGGTAACTTTGACTATGCATTCTTGCAAGATGCTTCGCCAAATCCAGCAATCTACGCTGATAAGCAGACAGCCTTAATTCTCAATAGCTCTCGCCAGATAAACGACCTTACGCTGCAGTACTCTCCGCTCTGTAAGATTATGTATGAGCGCGAGTGGAGTTATCCAAAAGAAGACTATCGTGGATATGGAAGCTATGACAAGTACGACTATATGCTTATGAAGGGCGCTCAGATGCTTACAGAGCAGCTTAAGGAGTATAATGTCACATTTAGCCCTATAGGCCTTGGCTTCAGAGTGGCTCGTGGTGAGGGCATCTCACTGCTCCATACAGACAACCACCACCCAAATCGTGCTGGAGCTTATCTGAAGAGCTGTATCAACTACCTTATGATATATGGCAAGCCGTTTAGTAGCACTGTTAGCTCTTGTGGTGTTGATGCAACACTTGCAGCAAAGCTTCGTCAGATTGCCCAGCGTGTTGTCCTTGAGGGTGTAGACGAGAGTTACGACTTTGAGGATCCTGTAGTGCAGAATAGCGCAAACTGCTATCTAATAAAGAGTGCGGGTAACTACTCGTTCCGTGCAGATATTATGGGTAATGGAAATATTCCAAAGGGCTCTTCAATCAAATCAGCCGAGCTTAATGGTAAGGGTGCAAAGGTGCTCTGGGCGACATATAACACCACCACAGCGCCAGCGTCAAACGATGAACTGATTACTAATGTCAAGTACCAGGATGGCACTATCAGCTTCTCTACCGGCGCAAACGGATTTAAGGAGGGTAATGCTGTCATTGCACTCTATGATGACGAGCAGTGTCAGGGAAATATCCTCTGGAGCTGGCACATCTGGTTCTGTGAGGACATTCAGGAGCAGAGCTATAATAATATGGTATGGCTTGACCGTAATCTGGGTGCTTTGTCAGCCACTGCTGGAGACCACTTAGCAAACGGACTGTTCTATCAGTTTGGCCGTAAGGATCCATTCCTCGGTATTGCCTCTGTTGACCAGAATGTAGCAATGGAGTCTACAGGCGTTTGGAATGCAACTGTAGCTGTACAGCCAAATCCAGAGCAGTATGTTGTTGCCCACCCAATGCAGCACATAAACAACAGTACGGCTCCACAGGATTGGTACACAACCGTAGCCGCAAATCAGAACCATAGCCTCTGGAATAGCTCTGGTAAGACTATGTACGACCCTTGCCCATATGGCTACCGCGTACCTCAAAAGTTGTCGTGGAATATAAATATGACTTCTGGCAATCCGTTCTTTACAACAGCAAACTTTGTCTATAAGTCAGGTTGCTTGGTTTATACCGAGGGTCAGACAGAGGTTGTCTATCCAATTTGTGGTTGTATCAGCGCAGCAGGTGCGTATACAAATGCAGGTGTTAAGGGTTACTATCGTACTTGCGACCGTTATGGCTCAAAGAACACTGCAAACCATATGGAGATCACTCCAACATCAGTAAATACAAGTGATGGCGTCTACCGCGCCAGTGGTGATAGCGTCCGCTGCATTAAGGAGTAACACCCATAGCTCCAATAAAAAATAGACCCGCGAGGGTCTATTTTTTTGTCCTTACCAAACCGCAAAACTAAAGGAGAGCTGATATTATTGAAAATGTTCATTCGCAGAAGCTATTATGCAAAGACCAATTGCTTTAGCTAATAATGGCGGAACTGCGTTTCCGATTTGAACCAGTTGTTTGTTTTTGCTACCTTCAAAAATAAAATTATCAGGGAATGATTGCAATCTCGCCATCTCTCTTGCTGTTAATACTCTTGGCAATTTTGGGTGAAGATTTACGCCTCCGTGATTTTCTTTAATTGTACAAGAGGCCTCATTCCACGGACACTTCTTCCAAGCGTCAGAATAACCTTTGTATAGACTTTGTCCTTCAGGCACAGCACTAATTCTAGCTGCCATCTCTGGACTATGCTTTGTTGGTAAATGGTTAAAAGCCACATCAATTGGATGGGTAATCAAATCGCCTATGGCCTCTCCCGTTGAAATGTATTGA
>JAFOYS010000104.1 GCA_017391435.1 Alistipes sp.
ATAATGAACGGAGAACTTCCTGATGATAACTACAGTCTCTTTTTACCAGCCAACAACAGCCGCATTATCTGCACTACACTCGAGGAGCGCGGGAAGGACTATTTTGTGACCCGTTATGACTACTATACACGCCAGAGCGCAGTTAGCAAGCCTAACAACCCACGACGCACAGAGATTGAGCAGCGTGAGGCAAAAGAGCGAGTAGAGTCTCAGCGCCGCAAAGTCGAGTTAGCCGCATATGAGGCAGAGAGAAAGGCAGAGCAGGTCGCTTTTGAGAAACGATTGAAGAGTAGCGTAGGCAAAGAGTTCCCTATGGCGTACTTTATTGACTCATACGGTAATAGGGTCGACGCCTCTTTCTTCAAGCGTGGTAAGAAGACTCTTGTTTATACCACTATGGTCGGCTGTCAACCTACTCTCAATCTAAAGAAAGAGCTTGAGAAGTATCCGCATATTGCAGAACAAATTATAACTATCTATATCATACAGACAAAGTACTCTGAGTGCAAGATCAAGAGCCACACTAACCCGAACAAAATATTCTTCAACTATAGCGAAGGCAACAATAGCAGCTGGATATACGGTGAAACCTGCCCTTACATCATCCTGCTTGATGAGTACGGCAAAGTTATAAGCTATAAGGCTGGCTACAGCAAAGAGAAAGATCCAAAATATATTGCCAAGTTAGTAGAAAAGATGCGCGTCCGCACCTATGCTCCGTACAAAGTGGGCGACTACTACTTTGACGGCAAAGATGAAGGCATTGTGTTTGAGGTGTATAACAACGGTTACAGCGGCAAGATTGTAAGCCTTAACCACTCAGATAAGATTAAGCAGTGGAGAGTGACTGGTTCTCTTGACATAGGTAAAACTTTCGGCGTAACTGATGGTAGAGATATTATGTACTACAGAAAGATGGCTGAAAGTATTACCGAGGATGACGCCTTTGGTTGGTGCAATAGAATGGGGTCTGATTGGTATCTGCCTACCATAGAAGAGCTGAAGGCTATCTATAAAAACCGTACACTCATAGAGCCTAAATTAAAAAATAAACTTGACCGCTATTGGTCCAGTACCGAATATAGTGCAGAAAAGGCATACTGTATTGAGAAAGGCAATGGTTATGTATGGTCCTCCGAAAAGCACTACGGCTGTCACATTCGCGCCGTAAAGACCTTTGGAAAAGATATTCCAAGGGCCAAACAGAAGCAGACTTCAGCTCCATATAAAGTGGGCGACTTCTACAATGAGAATAACAAGAAGGGCATTGTCTTTGAAGTCAATGCCGATGGCACAAGCGGTAAGATTGTTGACATCCTCCCTTGGGGTAAAAACGTCTGGACAGCCGATAATCAGCTGATGAACAGCATTATAGGTGCAAATAGCAAAACCGATGGCCAGTACAACACCAATGTCATTATGCGCACCGATGATTGGGAGAAAAAGTACCCTGCCTTTGAATATTGCACAAGGTTCATCGACAAAGGATGGTATATTCCTTCTATTAACGAGCTAAAGAGCATCTACAATGCCCAACGTAGCAGTTGTATCCGTCTCTCAAAGGGAGTAGTGTGGAGTTCTACGGAGCAGGTTAATAACCGTAATATCAACGCTTTAACACTTAACCTGCACACTGGTAAGTCAAGCATGGAGTCTAAAGGTAGCAAATTTTACATCTACACTGTAGCTCCATTCGGCAAACCAGAGCAGATCGAAAAGCGCACAA
>JAFOYS010000105.1 GCA_017391435.1 Alistipes sp.
CTGCCTTTGAATATTGCACAAGGTACATCGACAAAGGATGGTATATTCCTTCTATTAACGAGCTAAAGAGCATCTACAATGCCCAACGCAGCAGTTGTATCCGTCTCTCAAAGGGTGTAATATGGAGTTCTACAGAGTATGTTAACAACAGTAATATCAGTGCTTTAACACTTAACCTACACACTGGCAAGTCAAGTATGGAGTCTAAAGGCAGCAAATTTTACATCTACACTGTAGCTCCATTCGGCAAACCTGTGCAGATCGAAAAGCGTACAATAGAGCCGACCTCTGCACCTTATAAGGTTGGTGACCTCTACAATGACGGAGCAAAGTGTGGCGTAGTGGTTGAAGTCTGGGACGAGGGCAGAAGTGGTAAGATTATAAGTCTCACAGAGACTCTACAACCATTAAACGATGCCAAAGCTACCTGCACAGCTATGGGTGAGGGTTGGTATCTGCCATCTATAGATGAGCTTAGACTACTATCCTACAACGGGGCAGAGGCGGCAACTATTAATCAGAGCCTCAAAAGCTACGGAGCACCACTCCAATCTAATACATACTACTGGAGCTCAACCCTTACAGGAGATACTATTCACAAAGACTACCCTACGGCATACACCGTAACAATGGATAGAAAGTACAACACAAGAGTTACCTGCAACGGTTACTATGTTCGCGCATTTGCCCTCTTTGGATCAGCAGCTCGCCCGACAACGACACTTGCTCGCCCGAAGACCTGCGGTCCATATAAGATTGGCGACTACTACAATGACGGAGTAAAGGATGGAATAGTCTTTATGGTCAGCGCAGGCGGACATCACGGCAAGATTGTTAGCCTTACGCTGTCAGAGATAGGCAACTACAAGTGGACCACAAACAGCCCTGAAAAGCTCATAGGCGCAAAGAGCAAGAGCGACGGAGCGAAAAATATGGCCGTAGTAAAATCTCAACCAAATTGGAGACAACACTACCCACTTTTTGCGTGGTGCGAGAGCCTTGGCAGCCAGTGGTACATTCCAGCAATTAAGGAGTTAGAGGCAATATACACCAATAGAGGATTACTGCGCTCGCCACTTATAAGCAATAACTATATATGGTATGCTTCATCTACAGAGAGCAGCAAAAACTCTGCCCAGATTTCCAGAAACGCAAAGCTCTACAAAGAGAACTGCACAACAGCCTTGGGAGTAGATATCAGCAATGGTTTCTCTGGTCGCGACTTCAAGTGGAATAACTACACCACCCGCGCCGTTGCAAAGTTCTAACTAAATTTGTACCTTTGTATATATAAAGGTAACACTATGCGACGAACAACACTCCTTCTTACTGCTCTTTTGAGCATTCTGCTCTGCTCGGCACAAAGTCTAAAAATCAAGCGTGCCGAGTTTGAGCAGTGGAAAAACAGCTCACTCAAGAGCGAAAAGTTCAGCTCTCTCCCCTACCGCATTGCCCACATCAACGACCAGAGTGGCACTTCCCCAATGCTCGTTGCCTGGCTTCACGGTGGACATAGTTGCGGAGATGACAACTCCAGCCACATCGGCGATAACTACGGCGCCGTTGCCCGCCTCTCTGTCTATCTGCAGAGCAAGGAGATTAACGCCATACTCGTTGCGCCTCACCTAAACGAGGATATGCGCGACAACACAACAGCAGCAACAGTCGCCCTTTGCCGTCTTATAGACCATCTTATCGCAAGTCAGGGCATTGACCCCGCGCGAGTATACCTCATTGGCGCATCCTTTGGCGGTATGATGGCAACAAAAGTGGCATCCGCCCGCCCCGACATCCCTGCGGCAGTAGAGATTATCGGCACAGTACCCCATATAGAGGCTACCACTCCAGCGCAGTTTGCCGTATGTTGCGTAGCATCGGATGCTGACAACCCCCGCAAGTTTGAGCGCACAGCAGAGCAGATGTATCGTCTTGACATTGAGGGGTATAAAACCCTCTTTGTGGAGTACTCTGGACTTTCGCATCGTGACATCTGTGAGCGAGGTATTGACACAAAAACCCTTGACTGGCTCTTTAACCACAGCCGAAGTCGTTAAAATTTATTTCGCCACACAATATTACCGCAACACTTTGCGTTAATTTTGCGAAAAATAGAACAAAATTATGAAAAGAACACTTTCAATCATCGGACTAAGTTTTGTAGCAGCCGCTATAGGCGCTGCAACAACAGCATTTGTTATAAGCAAGAGTACAAAGACCAATGTCGAGGTTATCGAGCGAGTTGTTGAGACAGCCCCAGCACTTGGTGCCCACTTTACATCATACGAGCAGGGGGGCTATCCAGACCTTACCTACGCTGCCGAGAATGCCGTAAAGGCCGTAGTAAATATTGAGGTTATCTCAGAGGTTGCCGTACATAGTGGCTACAACCCATTTTTTGACCTCTTTGGCATTCCTCAACAGCAGGGCACACACAAGCGAGAGCAGCGCTCTGGTGGCTCTGGCGTGATTATCTCTACTGACGGATATATCGTGACAAACAACCACGTTGTCGACAACTCTACAAAGCTTCGCGTAAAGCTTAACGACGGCAGAACCTTTGAGGCTCGCAAGATTGGCACAGATCCTGCTACAGATGTAGCACTGATAAAGGTTGAGGCAGAGAATCTACCTACACTTGCCTTCGGAAGCTCCGACGCTCTGCGACTTGGCGAGTGGGTACTTGCTATCGGCTCACCTTTTGATCTACAGTCTACAATTACAGCGGGTATCGTGAGTGCAAAGGCGCGTCAGTTAGATGTCATTCCAGACGACTTCCGTCTTGAGTCATTTATCCAGACCGATGCAGCCGTAAACCCAGGCAACTCTGGCGGTGCGCTGGTTAACGCTCGCGGAGAGCTTGTCGGAATTAACACCGTAATCAAGTCATCTACAGGTAGTTATATCGGTTACTCATTTGCCGTTCCCGAGACTATTGTCCGCAAGGTTGTAGACGACCTTAAGGAGTATGGTGTAGTTCAGCGCGCGCTGTTAGGTATTACATATCGCTATATCGATCAGGACTTTATTGACAATATGGGCAAGGAGACAGGCATTACTACTGTCGGCGGAGTTTATGTAGCCTCTGTTGTTGAGAATGGCGCTGCATCTGAGGCTGGCCTTCGCAAGGGAGATGTAATCACAAGCATTGACGGGGTAGAGATTGACGCTCCATCTAAGCTTGCCGAGCAGATTGGCAAACACCGTCCAAACGACAAAATTAAAATTATTGTAAAAAGAGGCGATAATGTGAAACATTTTGAGGTCACTTTGCGTAATAAGGCGGGGGGAGCAGAGTTACTTCCATCAGATGCTGTAGATGTTGTCAAGGTTTTGGGTGGCCGATTTACTGAGGCTGACGAGAAATTGTGCAAGAAGCTTGACATCCGCGGAGGAGTTCAGGTAGTACAGGTATCTGCAGAGGGTCTACTCGCCAGAGCAAGGGTTAGAGCAGGTTTTGTCATTACTCACATTAACGACAGAAGCGTACAATCTGTTGCCGACCTAAATGCCATTACAAGCAAGGTGCAGAGCATAGACGGTGTATATCCGGACGGCAGAGCTGCCAGCTATATGATTGTACAGTAGGCCTACGGCTGAGAACAATAGAATAGCCCTTGTTTGCGCAGGGGCTATTTTTTTAAGAGTTGAATTTAAGTTTATATAAGAATGCGTCAATTAAAAATCACCAAGTCCATTACCAACCGAGAGAGTGCTTCGCTTGATAAGTACCTTCAGGAGATTGGTAAGGAGGATCTTATTACCGTTGAGGAGGAGGTAGAACTCGCCCAACGAATCCGCAAGGGAGACCAGGAGGCTCTTGAGAAGCTTACAAAGGCAAACCTCCGATTTGTAGTCTCTGTAGCAAAGCAGTATCAGAATCAGGGACTTAGCCTTCCAGACCTTATCAACGAGGGTAACCTCGGACTTATTAAGGCTGCCGAGAAGTTTGATGAGACCAGAGGTTTTAAGTTTATCTCATATGCCGTATGGTGGATTCGTCAGTCAATCCTTCAGGCACTTGCAGAGCAGAGCCGTATTGTTCGTCTACCACTCAATCAGGTAGGCTCTCTGAATAAGATTAACAAGGCCTTTGCTCGCTTTGAGCAGGAGCACGAGCGTGTACCATCTCCAGAGGAGCTTGCTCAGGAGCTTGAGCTTCCACGCGAGAAGGTTACCGACACTCTGCGCGTAGCAGGTCGCCACATCTCTGTAGATGCTCCATTTGCCGATGGTGAGGATAACTCACTGCTCGATGTGCTTGTAAACCCAGACTCTCCAAATGCAGACCGCGGACTTATCAACGAGTCCCTTGCTACAGAGGTCGGCCGCGCACTTGA
>JAFOYS010000106.1 GCA_017391435.1 Alistipes sp.
ATTGTGCTTCGGGTAAAGTATATTGTAGGTATGCCGCACCTATTGCCGGAGATTCGTTTTTGAGACGGTAGTCAAAAATATATTCATTACGCACTGTGTAATATAATGGGTCTTTACCCCATAGGCAGCATAGGAAATTGTTGTCATCAGAACCTTCCGATTTAAGAAGACAATAACGTAATGTCACAGTTGTACCGGTTAAATCACCATGCGATATGTCAGAGCCATTGCCATAGATTATGGAATTTGATATGTCGGCGGTCATATAGGGCAAGCCCGATTGATCGTCGCTCTCGGCATTTATGTGCGAAAGTTGTATGGCTGCGCCTCCTAACGCTGAAAATAGATAATAATTAGCAAATGTGCAATGGTTTAGAGTGTGGTTGCCACCTTGCAAATAAATCACACCTGTAGCCGCATCGGCAATCTCACATCCCACAGCTTTAATGTCGCTGTGAATTGCTGCGAGGGCAAACTCCTGTGAATTGCGTAACCTACAATTAATGAGAGTCAATGCTGGGTTGTCTTGTGTTCCAACCGAATCAACAACCACACCCCACATCGTGTTGCGGATAGAGGTGTGTGTCATGTAGTTGTTTCGACTGGTTGATGTAAATTCCAATCCAGCCCATTGACCCGACATGAGGTCAAAAGGTATGTCATTGACAACATTGTCAATGCGGTCACCTGTAAAGTTGACAGCAGCTACTACAGAAGTGGAAACAATAACAGCGAGGAGTTTGTTACTGATCCAAACTTCAGCACTTCGCAGCAGATAGGTAGCACATTTAGCAACAGTAATTACAATCGTGGTCATCAGTTAGCAAAGGCACAGCGTAAGGTTACAGCCTTAGCGCGAGAGCAGAGCAACTACTACACCAATATGACGCCACAGAATGCTACGCTAAACAGTGGCGAGTGGCTCAAACTTGAAGAGAAGGAGCGTGGAAGCTGGATGTGCAGCGATACACTATATATGGTATCTGGATGTCACTTTGACAACTACAACACAAAGGTTGCGAATCGTGACGGAAAGAGTTGCCCAGCGCCAACGCACTACTTTAAGGTTATGCTCCGCACAAAGAGCGGTAACAGTGGCAAGAGTGTAGCGCAGTGTTCAGCAAGTGAGCTAAAGTGCGCGGCCTACCTTGTAGCAAATAGCGCAACTGCAACTCCTCAGTTAATGAGTGTAGAGGCATTAGAGAAGATTGTCGGTTTTACATTCTTTGTTAATGTGCCAAACGCACCGAAAAGTACATACTCAGCCTCCGACTGGAGATAACAAAAATCCCGCACTTCAAAATGCGGGATTTTTCATTTAATACTCTCTCTGTCCAAATATACTTGAGCCGACTCGTACCATCGTTGAGCCACACTGAAGAGCAATAGGGTAGTCGTCCGACATTCCCATAGAGAGGGTGTCAAAAGAGTTATCAAAATACTCCTCCAATCTACGCTTAACAGCAGCAATGCGCTCAAAATCGGCCCTTACGACATCTGTATCCTCTGTAAAGGTCGCCATACCCATAACACCACGAATACGAACACTCTTCATCTGAGCAATTGCTCCCGTAGCGACATATTCATAAAGAGCATCACTATCCCAACCGCTCTTTGTCTGCTCTTGAGCCTCGTGCACCTCAAGCAAACAATCAATAACCCTACCGCAGCGTTCTGCCTCGCGGTTGATACACTCAAGCAGTCGAGCGCTATCTACGGAGTGGACGAGTGAAATAAATGGGGCAATAGCGCGTACCTTATTGGTCTGTAGGTGGCCAATCATATGCCACTCAATATCCTTTGGCAGCTCACTGTATTTTGCAACGAGCTCTTGCACACGACTCTCGCCGAATACCCTCTGCCCCGCGCCATAGGCCTCCAAAATAGCCTCTGCAGGATGAAACTTTGATACGGCGACAAGTGTAATACCCTCACGTAGTGAGGCTCGTATATCTTGTAAATTTGATGCTACAGACATAATTTCCGATTTTTTGCAACACAAAGATAACTCAAAGTATGCGCCAATGCAAGATTTTCAGATAAAATTCTTATCTTTGTAGTATGAGACGAGTTATACTATCATTATTAGCGCTCTGCACTGCATTTTTTGCTACTGCAGAGGGGGTAAAGGCCCCAAAGATTATTGCAGGCCCATATATCCAGGCTTGCGGTCAGAATGAGTTTACTGTCGTTTGGCAGACAGACTGCGACGCAGTTAGTTGGGTAGAGGTTGCGCCAGACGATGGTTCACACTTCTACAACAAAACACGCGAGCAATTTTTCCACACTATTCACGGTCGTAGAGCCATTGGTCGTTGGCACACCGTTACTGTTACAGGCCTTGAGCCTGCAACAGTATACCGCTATCGCGTACTGAATAAGGCTGTTGTGTTCAATCCTAAAAATGGCCGACCATACTACAGCGAGGGCAAGGGTAGTGATGTCTATCGCCGTCAGCCATACCGTATGCGTACGCTTAGCGATAAGGCTCAGTCGCTCAGTTTTGCTATTGGCAACGACTTTCACGACAAGCCAGAGCTACTTGAGCAGCTATTCTCAAAGGAGATTATAACTCCAAAGAACTACGACTTTGTACTCTTCAATGGAGATATGGTAAGCAAGCTTGAGAGCGAGGAGAGGCTCGTTCAGAGTGTTATCGCCCCAGCTGCTACACAATTTGCAGCTGAGGTACCTCTATTTATCTCGCGTGGAAACCACGAGACTCGCGGAGCTCACGCAGCAGCCTTCTACAACTACTTCCCCACATCAACACAGATGCCATACTACACCATAAGTCACGGCAATGCCTTTATAATTGTTCTTGACGGCGGTGAGGACAAACCAGACAACGACATTGAGTATCACGACCTTGTGCGCTACGACGACTATCGCAATAAGGAGGCTGAGTGGCTCAAAAGGGTTGTTGAGAGCCCTGAGTGTAAGAGTGCAAAGGTAAGAATCGTAGTCATTCACATCCCTCCAAAGAGTAGTGGTTGGCACGGAGAGGCAGAGATTGCCCGACTCTTTGTACCTATTCTTAATAGTGCAGATATTGACGCAATGTTCTGTGGCCATATACACAAATACCGTTTCAGTGAGGCTGGAGATAGTCTTTATGGATGTAACTTCCCAATCGTTTGCAACCCAAACCGCACGCGAATGGATATCAATGTTGGCAACGACAAGATTTCATACAAGATAACAAACGCCGAAGCAAAAGAGATAACTAACGAAATATCAATAAAATAATGAAAAAACTAATTCTAACACTCGCGCTTGCTGTAGGAGCTATTTCTGCCTACGCCTGCACAAACTTTATCGTAACAAAGGGAGCATCGACCGACGGCTCTGTAATGGTAACCTATGCAGCTGACTCACACCAACTCTATGGTGCACTTTACAAGTACAACCCTGTAAAGAAGGCCGCTGCAACAATGCCTGTATATGAGTGGGATACTGGCAAATATCTTGGCGATATTGACCAAGCACCTGTAACATATGCAACAGTAGGTAATATGAACGAGCACTCACTTATCATAACCGAGACCACTTGGGGTGGACTTCCACAACTTGAGGATCCAAATGGTAAGATTGACTATGGCTCACTAATCTACATCACTCTTCAGCGTGCAAAGACCGCACGAGAGGCCATTGCGACAATTGTAGAGCTTGCAAACAGATACGGATATGCCTCATCGGGCGAGAGTTTCTCTATTGCCGACACCTCTGAGGCTTGGATTATGGAGCTAATTGGTAAGGGCGACTCTACAAAAGACCCATCTCGCAAGGGTATTGTTTGGGTGGCTCGCCAGATTCCTGATGGATATGTATCTGCACACGCAAATCAGGCTCGCATTACCAACATACCAAAGAATGACCCAACCTGCCTCTACTCTGAGGATGTAATCTCTTTTGCTCGCAAGGAGGGTCTGTTTGAGGGTGATGACAAAGATTTTAGCTTCTGCGACACCTATGCACCAGCAGACTTTGGTGCAATGCGCGGCTGCGAGGCTCGTGTATGGAGCTTCTTCCGCTCAGTAACTGAGGGTATGGATGCCTATATTGACTTTGCTATGGGTGTGAATCCAAAGAATAAGATGCCTCTGTGGGTTAAACCAACCGAGAAGATTAGCCCAAAGAGACTCTTTGATGCTATGCGTGACCACTACGAGGGTACACCTATGGATATGACAACAGACATTGGTGCAGGTGGTAGCCATTTGCCATATCGTTGGCGCCCAATGTACTTTACTGTTGATGGCGTAGAGTACTGTAACGAGCGTGCAACAGCCACTCAGCAGACAGGCTTCTGGCTCTGCGGTCAGGCGCGTAAGGACAAGATTGGTATTCTTTGGTTCGGTGTAGACGATGCTGCAACATCAGCCCTTACACCTATATATGTAAATACTACCGAGGTGCCTTGGTGCCTAAGTGAGCAGAATGGCTCAATGCTTAAGTACTCTGATAGCTCTCTATTCTGGATTACTAACCGCGTAGCACAGTTTGCATATCTCAGATACGATGTTATCGGCAAGAAGGTGCGCGAGAGTGTAGATGCTTGGGAGAATGCAATGCTTGAAAAGGTAAAGCAGATTGATGTCGCTATCGGCAACACTCCAAAGGCAAAGAAGCAGGCTAAGATTGCCACAGAGTTTACTCTTGAGGGGGCACAGCTGCTATTTGACACTTGGGCAAAACTTGACAAGTACCTAATGGTCAAGTATATTGACGGAAATGTCAAGGGCGAGGATAACAACGGATTTATTGACAACGGCAATGGCAAGGATATCC
>JAFOYS010000107.1 GCA_017391435.1 Alistipes sp.
GCAAAAAAATACCACCCGAAGGTGGTATTTTTCTATTTACTTGCGTGGACGGCGGTCGCGACGCTCACCCTCGCCCTTACGCTCTGGGCGGTCTGCGCGAGGCTTACGCTCTGGCTCTACCCAACCCTCAGGCTTTGGAAGAAGTGCCTTGTGTGAGAGCTTGAGCTTGCCAGTCTTAGAGTCAAGACCGATGAGCTTAACCTCAATCTTGTCACCCTCCTTAAGACCGGTCTCCTCCATAGTCTCAAAGCGACGGTAGTCAATCTCTGAGATGTGGAGTAGAGCCTCCTTACCTGGAAGAATCTCTACGAATGCACCGAAGGCAACGATAGACTTGATTGTACCATTATACTGCTCGCCAACCTCTGGAACAGCAACAATACCCTTAATGCGAGCCATTGCTGCATCAATAGCGGCCTTATCTGGACCAAATACATCTACCACACCGTTCTTATCAGTCTCGGTGATAGTGATAGTTGTACCTGTAGTCTTCTGAATCTCCTGAATTACCTTACCACCAGGACCGATAACTGCACCGATGAAGTCCTTGTCAATAAGAATCTGCTCAATGCGTGGAACAAATGGCTTGTAATCCTCGCGTGGCTCAGCGATAGTCTCGCAAATCTTGTCAAGGATGTGGAGTCGACCCTGACGAGCCTGCTCAAGAGCCTTTGCAAGAACCTCATAGCTAAGACCGTCAACCTTTATATCCATCTGAGTTGCAGTGATACCATCGCGAGTACCTGTAACCTTGAAGTCCATATCGCCGAGGTGATCCTCGTCACCAAGAATATCTGAAAGCACTGCCCAACGGCCAGTAGCGCTATCTGAGATAAGACCCATAGCGATACCTGATACAGGCTTCTTAATCTTAACACCAGCATCCATAAGCGCCATACAGCCTGCACAAACAGTAGCCATAGATGATGAGCCGTTAGACTCAAGGATATCTGAAACTACACGAACAGTGTATGGGTTCTGCTCACCAACAGGTACCATAGGCTTAAGAGCACGCCAAGCAAGGTTTCCGTGACCAATCTCACGACGGCTAACACCACGAGATGGGCGAGCCTCACCAGTAGAGAATGGAGGGAAGTTGTAGTGGAGTGTAAACTGCTCTGAACCCTGGATAAGTACCTCGTCGTACATCTTCTCATCGAGCTTTGTACCGAGAGTTACAGTAGAGAGTGACTGAGTCTCACCACGAGTAAAGATTGCAGAACCGTGAGCGCAAGGCAGGTAGTTAGTCTCGCACCAGATAGGACGAATCTCATCTGTGCGACGGCCATCAAGACGCTTACCCTCGTCAAGGATCATATTACGCATAGCCATCTTCTGTACATCGTCGTGGAAGTACTTGTGGATAAGTGGAGCCTTCTCCTCAAGCTCCTCCTCAGTATAACGAGAAGCAAACTCAGCCTCAAGAGCCTCGAAAGCCTCGCTACGCTCGTGCTTCATAGTACCGCTTGTAGCGATAGCATAAGCCTTGTCATAGAGCTCAGAGATAATTGTCTGGCGGAGCTCCTCGTCGTTAGTCTCGTGGCAGTACTCACGCTTTACATCCTTACCAAGCTCCTTTGAAAGCTCAATCTGAGCAGCACAGTGAGTCTTGATAGCCTCGTGAGCATACTTAATAGCACCGAGCATAACCTCCTCAGAAACCTCGTTCATCTCACCCTCAACCATAAGGATGTTGTCGATAGTACCGGCAACAATAAGGTCAAGGTCGCAGTCTGCCATCTGTGAGAATGTTGGGTTGATGCAGTACTGACCACCGATGCGAGCTACGCGCACCTCAGAGATTGGGCCTCCGAATGGGATGTCAGAGACTGCAAGAGCTGCTGATGCTGCAAGACCTGCAAGTGCATCAGCCTGAATATCTTTGTCTGCCGAGATAAGGTTTACGGTAACAAAAACCTCGGCGTGATAGTCTGCAGGGAAGAGCGGACGAAGTGCGCGGTCGATAAGACGAGCAACGAGAATCTCGTTGTCTGAAGCCTTACCCTCACGCTTCATAAAGCCACCAGGGATACGACCTGCAGCGGCAAACTTCTCCTTATACTCAACCTGCAAAGGCATAAAGTCTGTTCCCTCTTTTGCGTCCTTTGCGGCAACTACAGTAGCGAGCAGCATAGTGTCGCCCTGTCTAACAACAACTGAGCCGTCTGCCTGCTTTGCCAGCTTACCGGTCTCAATCATAATCTCGCGTCCACCCTCCAGTGGGATGAACTTCTGTACAGCGTTGTACAACTTGTTTTCCATAATTCGTCTAATATATAATCGTCCAAAAAAATAATTGCTAAACAAAGAAAATGAAGGCAACACAGGGCTGCCTCCATTTTCTTCCTCGTACTACTTACGAAGGTTGAGGGTCTTAATGATAGCGCGGTAACGCTCGATATCAACCTCCTTCAAGTACTCGAGCAGCTGACGACGCTTACCTACCAAGCGAAGAAGTGCTCGCTGGGTACCAAAGTCGTGACGGTTGCTCTTAAGGTGCTCTGTAAGGTGGCTGATACGGTACGAAAACAGTGCAATCTGGCTCTCTGGTGAACCAGTGTCCTTGTTAGACTTGCCGTACTGACCGAAAATCTCCTCCTTTTTCTCTGCTGTTAAATAAGCCATAATGAAAAAATGTTTAGAAGTTTGTTAAAAAATTATTTGTACTTCATCCGCATCCCCCTTACTGGGATAGCGTTAAAGCGGTGCAAAGATAGAGATAATTTCTTGATTTAGAAACAAAAACAACAAAATTTACACCTCATTTTTTAATATTGGTATCAAATCTTGGCTACAGAGTAATCTATTTGCGATTTTGAGCAAAAATTTATAACTTTGCCTGTTGGAAAGGTGTAAAGAATGAGAAGGTTTATAAGTGCGACATTTGCAACATTATTGGTAGTGCTCTCTACTGTCTGCTGTACCCCTACGAAGAGGTATGTTACAGTAGAAGGTTATATGCTTGGTACAACATTTAGAATTGTAGCAAATACGGATAGGTCTCAGGGTGAGATTTATGCAGAGGCTATGGTGATCGATAGCCTTGCAAAGTCCTCAATGTCAATATTTAACTCTAACTCGCTCATTAGTAAGATTAATGCTGGACTGTGTGATACAATTGATATCCATCTGACAAGAAATATTGCTGTTGCAGCACGGATGTATCGTCTTAGTGACGGGTACTATGATATAACCGTAAAACCGCTTACTGATGCGTATGGTTTTGCTGCCAAGCAGAAAACAGAACATCCAAATGTAGACTCGCTGCTGCAATTTGTGGGCTTTGAGAAGTTCCGTATTGTGGATAATCGTATTGTTAAGGATGATAGACGACTGCAGCTTGACCTAAACTCACTTGCTAAGGGGTATACTGTTGACCTTTTGGCCGATAGGTTAGAGGCAATGGGTTGTAGTGACTATATTGTTGAGGTTGGTGGTGAGATTCGCACATCTGGTCTCAGTCCACGAGGGGGTCTGTGGCGTGTAGGCGTTGATAATCCGTTTGAGGGGAATCAGAGTCCTGGTGAGCATCAGATATCTGTTGTTAAGATGGACAGAAGGGCTCTTGCTACTTCGGGTAACTACAGGCGCTACTATACTGACAGTGAGGGAAATAAGGTGGTTCATACGATAAACCCTAAGAGTGGTAAGGGTGTTGTTTCAACCCTTCTCTCGGCAACAGTTCTGGCGACTCGTTGTGTGGAGGCTGACGCTATGGCGACAATGTTTATGGCTATGGGAACAGAGAGGGCTATTGAACTTGCAAAGAGCCTTGAGGGCAGAGGTGTTGAGGTCTATTTTATAATCGCGGAGGGGAAGGGGTATACTATCTTCTCTACGCTGACAAATCAGGAGTGATTATGGGAAAGAGGTTGTTGTTGCTCTATAATGTAAAGGCTGGTGGCGGAAAGATTCGTCGCAAGATTGATGCTGTTGAGCAGATTTTTGCAGAGGCGGGCTATCAGATTTACTCAAAGATGTTGCGCTTTGGGGTAAACCCTTTTGAGGACCAGACAGGGGAGATAGATCTTGTAGTTATCTGTGGCGGAGATGGCACGGTGAACTATGTTGTCAATGCAATGCGAACTAAGGGCCTTGACTATCCTCTTGGTATAATTCCTGCCGGCACGGCAAACGACTTTGCTGGTGCTATTGGCATTAGCTCGCGACCACTCACTGCTGCAAGGCAGATTGCTCTGGGCGTTGAGCAGAGGGTAGACTGCGGAAAGGTAAACGATATGTACTTTGTAAATATCTTTAGCTTCGGAATGTTTACTACCACATCGCAGCATACGCCAGACAAGATTAAGAAGCGCTTAGGCAAGGCTGCCTACCTTATTGAGGGCTCTAAGGAGCTGCACAACAGAGAGTACATTCCGCTGCATATTGTCTACGATGACGGTCAGGTGGATGTTGATAGTATGATGACCCTTGTCTTTAATGGCGAGACGGCAGGAAAGTTCCCTATTGCACGCACAGCATCTATTCGTGACGGATTGCTCGATTTGATGATTATGCGTAAGTGTAGTACGCTTCAGGGTGCTTGGGCGGCATTGAAGCTGCTTGTTGCGGGTAAGGAGAATAAGAATATCATTCATCTTCGCTCGTCAAAACTCTCTATAACCTCGCCACTATCACCCCTTACAGATATGGATGGACAACCGAGTGCGGAGTTCCCGCTTGAGATAGAGTGTCTTGCGGGCAATCTGAGAATTATAGTGCCTAAAAAATAATCGACAAATAGGTTAAAAAAATAGCTTCATCTTTTATCTTTTCACCATTATTTGCTATCTTTGCAACCTATGAGTTTAGTTAGAGATATTATAGTTGATGGGTACGGCATCGCGGCAGTGGTGCTGATTTTGATTGTTGTGGCACTTTTTATAGAACAGATAGTCTCTCTGTGCCGCTCGATGATAGTTGCAAAGTTTAAGCAGACTGCGCGCAAGCAGTTTCTACAGGCGCAGCCCCCTATATCTATTGTTGTTCCACTCTTTGGTGAGGATGAGGAGTATCTTAAGGGAGATTTCCGCACACTGCTCTCGCAGAGTAATCAGCAGTATGAGGTTGTGGCAGTGTATGTAGGCAAGGAGGATGCCTACTATGCTACGCTCAAGCATATGCGTAAGTTCTTTAAGCATCTGAATACTATACAGATAGACTACACCCCACAGTATCCAATAACAATGCGTCTTGCGCTTAATATCGGCATTAAGTCTGCTACATATGAGCACATTGTTGTTACCACACCTGAGACAAGTCTTACGACTCGCGACTGGGCTACCTATATGGCTCGTGGTTTTATGTATGGCGACATTGTCTTGGGCTATTGCAACTGGGAGAAGGGGCCAGGAGTTATGAACCTCTTCTACCGTAAGTACCGCTTTAGCGAGGTGAGCCGCTATCTTGCTGAGGCTATTCGCGGTCGACTCTACGGTGCATCGCGCAACTGTATGGGATTTACAAAGAGCCTCTACTTTGGCGTCAGAGGTTTTAACCATCTTGACCTTACTGCTGGCGAGGACGATCTGTTTATACAGAGTATCGCTACTGAGGATAATGTGTCGGTGCTGCTGACACCAAATGCACACTGTGCGGAAAAAGCTCCGCACTCATTTAGCAGTTGGCTTACAGAGGTATATCGTCAGGGTCAGACAAGGCGATACTACACTCAGAGTGCGCGAAATGTTGAGGGTTGTGCGCTGCTTATGAGACTGAGTTTCTTTGTGGCAACGATAGGTGCAATAGTGTTGCTCCCGTTAGAGTTTAAGCTGCTCTCGGCATTGCTGCTACTTGTGCGCTACATAGTTATGGGCGTGGCAAATAGTAAGATTGCTACCCGTGTTGGTGAGAAGGGTATAGCCGCGTGGGACCCGATTTTTGACTTTTTTGAGCCGTGGGTGCGATTTGTTATCAGAGCAACGCAGCGCGAGCGAATAAGTGTATGGAGATAAGAGATTATAGGGCGTTAGATGACCGCGCATTGGTAAGACTTGTGGTTGAAGGCGACAGTAGAGCCTTTGAGCCACTCTTTATGCGCCATAAGGACGCTATCTACGCTATGCTTGTCAAGCGCGCTACAAATAGTGACGATGTTGACGATCTGCTTCAGGAGGCCTTTATGAAGGCTTTTGTCAATATCAATCGTTATAATGCTGATTACGACTTTGGTGCTTGGATATGCACTATTGCAAAGAATACCTTTGTAGATTTTAACCGTTCACGCCGTAATAAGGCGCTAAATCCAGAGAACAATCTGCCCCTTGAGAGCCGTTGTACAACAAATGCTCAGGCGGCAAGTCCGACCCCCGAGGAGAGTATTATCAACGCACAGCAACGCGCTCAGATTGAGCGATATATAGCCACACTGCCAGAGGATTATCGTGAACTTTTTGTGCTCCGATTTATTGAGGAGTATACATACGAGGAGATTGCCGAAGCACTACAGATGAAGCTCGGAACAGTTAAGACCAGAATCTTCCGTGTTCGTGCAATGATGTGCAAAAAGATTACCGATGGCGAAAAAATAGAGTAGACTATGTACACTTCCCAACTGATATTTGACTATTTCCCTAATCTTAGTGATAGACAGAAGGAGCAGTTTACGGCTCTTTATGATGCCTATGCAGAGTGGAATGCAAAGATAAATGTAATCTCTCGCAAGGACTTTGATAGCCTCTATCTCAAGCACGTGCTGCACTCGCTATCTATTGCAAAGGTCTGTAGCTTCAATAGTGGGGCAAGGGTTATAGATGTTGGCTGCGGTGGCGGATTCCCAAGTGTGCCACTTGCTATACTTTTTCCAGATGTGAACTTTACAGCCGTGGACTCTATCGGTAAGAAGATTGCCGTTGTTAAGGGTGTGTGCAGTGCGGTTGGTATTGAGAATCTTACTGCAGTAAATGCTCGCGTGGAGAGTATCTCTCAGAACTTTGACTTTGTTGTCTCAAGGGCAGTTACTGATATGAGCACCTTTGTAGGCTGGGTGTGGAAGAAGATTGACAGGGGAAACAGTGCAGGAACACTCGCTAATGGAGTGTTGTATCTTAAGGGCGGCGACCTTACGGAAGAGCTTGCAGCGACAAAAATGGAGTGGCAGAGATATAACATTTCTGAGTTTTTTAAGGAGGAATTTTTCGAGACCAAACAGGTTGTATATAGCGCAAAATGAGACGATTAGCACTACTTCTTTTACTCTCTTTTTCAGTTGCAGCAAACCTCTGGGCACGGTCGGAAATTATCGGCCAGAAGGGTGCAACTGTCGTAGGTGTTGTTAGCTGTGACGGTAAACCTCTTGAGGGTGTACTTGTCAGC
>JAFOYS010000108.1 GCA_017391435.1 Alistipes sp.
AGGAGTTATAGGTACTCTTTGGTGCGTTAGGGACATTCTCAAAGTACTTAAAGCCTGTCAGCGCCTCAAGTTCAGATATAGACATCATATCGGCTGCTTGCGGTTTATGACCCTTAGCCATTGTGTGGCAGATTGTAAATGCAGCGCACTGGAGTTCTGATGCTGAGCAATCCTGCACTCGTTTACCTGTGCTACCCTTCTTGGTGCGGAGCAGGGCGTAGTAGAACATTGTTGGGCAGCTCACATCGCTTCTACCGCCGAAGGATATAGTCTTAGGCGATGCCGATGCGCCATTTTTTGAGAAGCTCTCAAAGTAGCATCCAACAACAACATAGAGGGTATCTGAGCAGACAAGACCGTCAATATGGTCCTCAAGGTTGTTCCACGCACCGCCACCGGTGTTGAATGTTGACGAGTACTGTGGAGCAATATTGGTGTAGTAGAATACCTGACGGTTTGTAGCCGCAGAGCAGAGACGCTCCGCACTACCGAGCATATGGCCCTTATTGCATCCGCCACCCGTACTCTTACTGTTGTACTGTACAGACGAAGGTATCTTAGGATCCTTGCCATAGGCATCTGTACGGTCTGTATTCTTCTTCTCATACATTGAGTGACGAGGCGCTGCTACCCAGAGCGGACAGTGGTGCTTACCACTATAGCAGACCGTATAGTTACGGGCAGAGTCACTCTTCTGGGCATTGCGCTCACCACCTGCACAGAGGTGATGTGCAAAGTAGATGTTACTGTCGCTGTCGTGCACTCCATCCCTATTTGCATCTGCTATTACCGGCAACTCCGCCCAGTCATATCGCGCAGCAGATGGCTGCGGATCTGGCGTTGGTGTTGGGTCAGGGTCTGGCGTTGGATCAGGATCAGGGGTTGGAGTCGGATCGGGGTCAGGGGTTGGTGTTGGTGTTGGGTCGGGATCTGTCTCTGGCTTTGGATCTGGGAGTAGTTCTCCGCCATTGCCACCATAGGTTACTGTAATAGCGCTAATTCGCATACAAGCACCAGAACGGATGTAGAACGAGCGGAGGTTAAGCTCCGACAGATCCACAGTGGCACTTTTACCGCTCACGCTGACACTCTTAACCTTACCCGATGCGGATGTTGAGCCCGCAGCTGTACAGATATATAGCTCATCAGAGTAACTCTCGGTAAGGGTCAGCGAGAGTGACTGAACACTACCACTAAAGGTTGGTGTGCCGATATATGCCACCTTGCCATCGTTAATCTGTATAGCCTTATTCTCGTGGTTATAGGCGCAGATGGTCCAACTACCATAGCTATTTGAGTAACTACTTGGTTTTGCATATCCCGCAATAACGCCCTTACACTCGTCATAGGTAAGTGTTGCCGTGACAGGGGTTGTAGCATTGAGTGCCTTACGGTATTCAGCCTTGCTAAGATCTATAGATACAATGGAGTAGCGGTTATGCTTGGCTGAGCCGGAGTGGTTAAATGTATATACTGCAACATCTGTAGTTACAGTAACCACACCATTCAGAGCCACAGGAGCAACCGTCAAGTAGAGTGGCGTAGCACTCTGAGAGCTGTTTGTAAGGGTATATGGCACACTAAGAGTGCTCTCTACGGCATAGCCATTGAGGCCAGAGAGAATTAGTTTACTGTCCGTAGCATTACATACGCCCGTTCCCACAATAGGCTTTGAAGCTGCATATCTCACAGAGAGTACGCGCTCTGAGGCGTAGTTACCTGAAGCATAGATATTACAACACAGAACTGCTCCTAAAGGCTGAAAAACAAGTGCCTTATCTTCAGATTGCAGCGAATATGGCTTGCTTATCATCGGCATAACCCCCTCAGGGAATAGTCCAGCACGCTCTACGCTCTGGTTGGCTGGAATGGTAAGGGTCAAACTCTGTGCATTAGAATTTTTTACCGAGTATGGATAATATGCAATCAGAGTACTCTCTGTGCCATACTCAGCAACCGCAGCCGAGCAGTAACGATGGCTGTCACGAATAGAGATCACAGCCTCAGCATTAACTGTTGCTGGCGTAGAGTCGATAAAAAGACCCACGCTCTCTGCCTCCTGCCACTGATAATTGTGGTTTTCACAAGAGATAAGACCCTCAGTCTTTATCGGAAGAACAATAATCGTAGCTCCATCTTCATTTACAACATTACCACCACCCTTGTCACAAGAGAGTGCAAAGAGTGCGAGTAGTACTACAGCTATAATTTTCATCGCTTAGGGAATTGAAATATTATTGACAAAACAACCATAACACCTATAAGGAATGGGTAGTATAGGTGTGGAATTATCTCTACTGGACTTATAGAGGCCAAACCTGCCGCCATAAGCAGCTGAGCGCCATAAGGCAGATATCCCTGCACTACGCAGGAGGCCGTATCGAGCAGCGAGGCACACTTGCGGGCAGGTATTGAGTACTTTACTGCAAGGTCACGCGCAATTGGACCTACGGTAAGTATCGCTATAGTATTGTTTGCCGTACAGAAGTTATACAGAGCCGTAAGTAGCGCCACCACAGCCTCGGCACCACGACGCGAAGTGACTTTGCGCGTAAGGCGGTCAATAAGGAAATCAAAACCACCCAACTGCTTAACAATAGCCATAACACCACCTGCAAGTAGCGTCACAAGGATAAGCTCAACCATAGAGCCAAGTCCATCTCCCGCAGCTGTAAATAGGTCTAACGGTGCAAAAGCGCCACTGATAAGGCCTATAGCATCTGTCACTATAGTGCCAAGAATAAGCACCATCAGCACATTAATACCACAGAGCGCCAAGATAATAACAAGCAAGTATGGCAAGGCCTTGAACCACTCTATAGACTCTTGAATCGCTACCGTCTCTGCCGTTTGATTTCCAAAGAGATAGAGCAGCAGTGTAACTATAGCCGCAGGTAGTACAATGAGAAAGTTTGTCCTAAACTTATCCTTCATCTTACAGCCCTGACTCTGTGTCGCAGCAATAGTAGTGTCAGAGATAAACGACAGATTGTCACCAAAGAATGCTCCACCCACAACAATAGCTACTAACCAAGCCGTGCTACAACCAATCTGCGAAGAGAGCGCCGTAACAACAGGCGTAAGGGCGACAATAGTACCTACAGATGTGCCGATAGCCATAGATATAAAGCAGGCGGCAATAAATATTCCTGCGGGAAGAAACTCACTCGGCACAGCACGAAGCGTCAGTGCTACAGTTGCATCTACAGCACCCATAGCCTTTGCAGAAGAGGCAAAGATACCCGCAAGGCAGAATATCCATATCATATACATAATATCTGCATTTGCAGCACCACGCGAAAATATACCTATTCTCTCCTGAAAATTATAACCACGAAGCAACCAAATGCCATATATCGCCGCCGCCACAAAGGCCACAGCTATCGGCACTCGGTAGAAATCACCTGCCAACAATGCACCCGTAAGATAGAGCGCAAGCAGCAGGACAATAGGTGACAAAGCCACCAAACCACGAAAATTTGTCATACTCTTCTCTTTGCCGCAAAGATACTAAATTTTCTGGAAAGAGTAAGGAGATTAAGGAACTTAACGAGTTTAAGGAAAACTTCCTTAAACTCGTTAAGTTCTACTATTGGCTATTGGCCGTTGGCTGGCTACGCAGAACAGAGAATTTAGCGAAAATTCTCCTTAAATTCATTAAATTCCTTAATCTCTCTACTATTAAAAATAGCGAAGGGCTGTACTTTGCGTACCGCCCTTTGCTATTTTATGGGTTAGCGGAAGTAAAAACCGCTTAGAATTAGTTTTTAAGGTACGTAGTTGAAGTAAGCATTATCCTTCAAGTAAACCTCCTTAGACTGGTGACCACCAAGGATGTACTCTGCGAAGTTGCTCTCGTCAAGCTTAACACCGTTTACAGAGCCACCGACAGCAGCTGCCTCAAGAACTACAGCGTGCTCAAGGGTACAAGCTGTACCGATTGAAGATGTGTGCTGTGTACCGAGGATAGCACCGATAGTTGAGTCTGGGTGAGTAGACTGGCTGCTTACAGCACCACCATTGATATCAGCCTTAAGCTCACCATAGATAATTGAACCGCAAACACCACCAACGTGTGCAACAACAGTCTCAGGGTTGTCAGTAAGGAATGTTACAGTACCAACATTTGAGCTACCGTTGAGGTAGAATACATAGTCAGCAGTATAACGGTTTGATGCCATCTTACCCATAACACCACCGAGGAATGCCTCAGAAGATGCCTTGTTACACTTCAGGGTTACATTACCCATATTTGAACAAGAGTTGTAGTGAGGGTTGTATGCATTTGCACCAGCACTTGCTACAGCACCACCAACGCAGATACCGCAGTTATCAGCATAGCGCATTGAGCCCTCATCAAGCTGAGTATTTGAAGTATCGCACTCTACATAGATATCACCCTGGTTGATAAGGAATGTGTTCTCACAACCTACAGCGATGTTACACTGAGTGAAGCAGAGAAGACCACCTACGCAGAAGTAATCGATAGCATTTGTTGTACCTGCAATCTCATTTGCCCAATTCTTGTTAGAGTACTCACCAGTAATGAATGGGTCATAGTGTACAGCGTAAACTGTAATATCACCCTCATTTGTCAGACGAGTAAGGTTAGCCCACTGTGTACGACCTACACCACCAGAGAGTGCAAATGTGTGAACAACTGCAGGATCACCAGCCTCACCAACATTGATGTTACCATAGTTAGTACAGTTGTTGATGTTACCAAATACATTGGTAATGTTTGTATCAACACGGTTTGTAGCGTAACCAGCGATAGCACCGATGTAGAATGTACCGATGTGACGCTCTACATTCTTGTCAACAACGATCTCACCATAGTTCTGGCAATCAGTAACCTCATAACCTGCTGCACGACC
>JAFOYS010000109.1 GCA_017391435.1 Alistipes sp.
AAGAGGGACCGTCAACAGTCTTCTGAGTTGCAGTTGTAGAGTGAACAGTTGTCATCAAACCGTCAGCAATACCCCAGTTGTCGTTCAAAACCTTAGCGATAGGAGCCAAGCAGTTAGTAGTACAAGAAGCGTTAGAAACGATAGTCTGACCAGCATATGTGTTAGTATTAACGCCGCAAACGAACATAGGAGTCTTATCCTTAGCAGGAGCTGACATAACTACATACTTTGCACCAGCCTTGATGTGAGCCTCAGCCTTCTCAGCAGTGAGGAACAAACCAGTAGACTCAACTACATACTCAGCCTCAACCTCGTTCCACTTAAGATCCTCTGGGTTGCGCTCTGCAGTTACACGGATAGCCTTACCGTTGATGATAAGAAGGCTCTTCTCTGTGTCGTAGTCAATAGTACCCTGGAACTGACCGTGCATTGTGTCATACTTGAGCATATAAGCCAAGTACTCTACTGGGCAGAGGTCGTTAATACCTACTACCTCGTACTTGTCAGTCTGATTGCAAGCTGCACGGAAAACCATACGACCGATACGACCAAAGCCGTTGATACCAATTTTAATTGTTGCCATAGTTTTTATAAAATTATAATTAAAAAAATGAAACTTTTCGCTTGTTTGCTAATATCGGCACAAAATTACAAATTTCGCGCTAAACTACAAAGTTTTTCTCCATTTTTTTAGCGCAATCGTAACTTTGATAGTCTCTATCTCTGCTAATCTATAACTTTCACTGCTCTAAGACCATAAATAGCACCTTCTGTATAGTATCCGCAAATACGGATTGGCACTATCTGACTGACGCCACTGCGATTTGAGGGATGTGGTGCAAATACACCATTTTCAAGCAAAACATTTTGTCGTCAGAGTGGGTATAAAACAGCGAAGGGTAGTACTATGCGTACGACCCTTTGCTAGTTTTATAGGTTAGCGGAAGTAGATGCCCCGCTATCACGACAAAATATTATTTTCCACGCGCTCGCTTTGCCATCGCCGAGGCAAAAACAAACTCATTAAGCTCTGGATTATCGGCGTCCAAGATGTCGTCCTTAGTACCCTCCCACCACTTGTAGCCGGTGTGGATATAGACAATCTTCTCGCCAATCTCCATAACGGAGTTCATATCGTGGGTGTTGATGATGGTGGTGATATTATACTCGCGAGTAATACTCTGTATAAGGTTATCAATGACGATACTTGTCTGCGGGTCAAGGCCTGAGTTAGGCTCGTCGCAGAACAGATAGCGAGGGTTAAGCACAATAGCTCTTGCAATAGCTGCACGCTTAATCATACCACCAGAGAGTTCAGACGGATAGAGGTGTGGAGCGTGAGAGAGCTCGACGCGCTCAAGGCAGAACTCTACTCTTGCGCGCTTCTCCTCCTCGCTCTGATCGGTAAACAGGTCAAGGGGCAGTTTAACATTCTCGTAGACTGTAGAGGCGTCTATAAGTGCTCCACCCTGAAAGATCATACCAATATCCTTACGAATTGCCTTACGCTGCTTAAAAGAGAGAGATGTGTAGCAGGTATCGTCAAAGAAAATCTGACCAGCATCAGGTTCGTGCAGACCCACTAAAGTCTTGAGCAGCACAGTCTTACCAGAGCCACTACGACCGATAATAAGGTTTGTCTTGCCGGTCTCAAAAGTTACGCTGATGTCGTTAAGCACTGTTCGGCCCTCAAACGACTTGAAGATATTCTCGCACTTAATCATCGCATCAACTGTGTTAGGATAAGGTTGAAAATCATAATCATAATAGAGCTTACAACAACGGCAGTTGTAGATGCACGACCCACCTCAAGAGAGTTTCCCTTTGCATAGTAGCCATAAAATCCCGAGATAGAGGTGATGATAAATGCAAAGACTGTCATCTTTACAAGTGAATAGGTTATCTCGTAGCTATCAAAGTAGTAGAGCAGACCGTCAATATAGTCACTTGGAAGCATTACCCCTAAGCGTGCAACAAGAAAACCGCCAAACATACCCACAATCATACTAAATGCTGCAAGGAACGGGAAGAAGATCATTGTTGCAACAATCTTTGGTAGGATAAGATATGCCGCCGAGTTAACACCCATAATCTCGAGCGCATCAATCTGCTCGGTGATTCGCATAGTACCAATCTCCGAGGCGATATTACTACCTACTTTACCGGCAAGAATAATTGCTATGACAGTAGAGGAGAACTCAAGAATCATAGTCTCCTTTGTAGCATAACCAATCATCATCTGCGGGATAAATGGAGTGTCCAGAGTAATTGCCATCTGGATAGTAATTACCGCGCCGATAAATATCGAGATAATCGCCGTCAGGGCTATAGAACCTACACCAAGCTGGTCTAGCTCGGCAACTGTTCGCCTGTAGTATATACCCCACTTCTCAGGACGAGAGAAGACCTTACTCATCAAGATGCAGTAGCGCCCAAGTGTCTCAAAAAATTTCATAAATCTTAAAATACAAATTACTCCTCTTTGAAGTCTACATACTCACCCACATCGTCACTTACACGCGGCTCCTGTTGCGGAACGTGGACAGTGACCTTACCGGTCTGGGCTGTGCGAGTGTTTGTGCCTGTATACCCTCCGCCACTTGCAGTACGGCGACTGTGGTCACGCAGCTGATCCTCCATAGTCTTCTGCACCTTACGCACGCGATAGATCACTAAAAACCAGCCAACTACAACAATAATAAGCGGAATTATAAACAACAGCGCAAAGAGACCTAATAGCTTTGGCGCAGCTATAAGGAGCATAACAACAAAGAGCGTTGTGAGTGGATTACGCTTAATTACTTCCCAAATTGTACTAAAAAAATTCATATCCATTTATGCTTTACATAGTAAGCAACGCAAAGATAGTGAAAATATTGTAAATTGCCCACTATACCTGCAAACAAAAAAATAGGTCCTAACGAAGAACCTATTTTTTACCACTACCAAACACGCTACTGCAGCTCCGAGTACTCAATGCAAATCTTGTTGATATACTGCTTATGGTACTTAAAAAATCGCGCAAGCAGCACTCGACGCTTT
Organism: Alistipes sp.; assembly: GCA_017391435.1. Lineage (GTDB taxonomy): Bacteria > Bacteroidota > Bacteroidia > Bacteroidales > Rikenellaceae > Alistipes. Next base: position 3,043 of record JAFOYS010000109.1, read on the forward strand.
GTCGTTGTAAGGGTGAACGGTGCGTCGTAGTACTTTATATCTGCCCCCTTTGTAGGTATGAGCACAAGCTCTCCCTCAATAAATGTCTCTCCCTTCTGCGGGATAAACGATCCTACAAGGTTGTCGAACGAGATTGCCGAAGGCACCTCAATATAGGTATTACGGTAGATAGCCTTATCTTCAATTGTTACAGTATCTGAAAACGGAATCTCGGCATCTGTGTTTGCCGCTTGAGCAACAATACCTACGCGGACATCTGTCGACTTTGGCACATAGAATGTCGGCGAGGTGATAACCACGCTATGCTCCTCATTTACAAGCAGCGGATTCTCAAG
>JAFOYS010000110.1 GCA_017391435.1 Alistipes sp.
AATCACAATAGCACCTGGGCGCACCATATCGGCTGTAATCATACGAGGACGACCAACAGCTGCGATAAGGATATCTGCACCACGGCAAACCTCTGCAAGGTTCTTTGTGCGTGAGTGGGCGATAGTAACTGTCGCATTGGCATCAAGAAGCAGCTTTGCCATAGGCTTACCTACGATATTGCTACGGCCTACAACCACTGCATTGGCTCCTGCCACATTAAAACCGCACTCCTCAATCATACGCATAACGCCCTTTGGAGTACAAGGTTTAATACAAGGCTTGCCGAGCCAGAGGTTAGCCACATTGTCTGGGTGGAAACCATCCACATCCTTCTCAAGGGCAATGGCGTCAATAACCTTCTCCTCATCAATATGCTTTGGAAGTGGCAACTGCACAAGCACGCCATCTACCTTCTCATCTGCATTGAGGCGCTCAATCTCTGCAAGAAGTTCTGCCTCTGATACACTATCTGGCATAGTAATGAGAATACTCTCAAAGCCACACACCTCGCACGCCTTAATCTTACCGCGTACATAAGACTGTGATGCTGGATTCTCACCGACAAGGATTACCGCCAATGAAGGGACACGGCCATACTTCTCTTTAAGCTCCACCACCTGCTCTGCCATCTGCTCCTTGAGCTTTGCAGAGAGCAATTTTCCATCTATAATCATAGTAAGGTATGTTCTATAAATTAGTAATCAATTCTTTCAGTTCACAGATACATTCTATCGACCTAATTTATAGAACCTACCTTAGCTTAAACGCTTTGTGACCAATGTCTGTTCTATAGAAAAGGTTATCACACTTGATTTTTGCCACCTCAGCGTTAGCCTTTGCGTGAGCAGCAGCAAGAGTCTCTGCCTTGCAGACAACAATCATTACTCGGCCACCTGCAGTGGTAACCTTGCCATCCTTAATAGCAGTACCCATATGGTATACAACGCCATCTACACTCTCAAGACCCTCAATAGCGTATCCCTTCTCGTATGAGCCTGGATAGCCCTTTGATGCCAGCACAATACCGAGTGTTGCAAGGCTCTCCCAAGTAGGCTCAGCAGCCTCTTTGCCAGTAGCTACAGCCTCAAAGATATCATAGATATCGCTTGAGATAAGTGGCAGAATAACCTCAGTCTCCGGATCACCAAAACGAGCGTTGAACTCGATAACCTTGATGCCATCCTTAGTCTTCATAAGTCCACCGTAGAGCACACCTGTAAGTGGGCAACCCTCAGCAACCATAGCCTGAGCTGTAGGACGCATAATCTTCTCCATAGCATACTTATGATCCTGATCTGTGATAAATGGAAGGCAAGTATAAGCACCCATACCACCAGTATTTGGACCCATATCGCCATCAAAGGCGCGCTTATGATCCTGCGCCATAGGCATAGGATAGAGTTTATCACCACATACGAAGCAGAGCAGTGAGAACTCAGGGCCCTCAAGATACTCCTCAATTACGACACGACCACGGCCGAAGCTCTCGTCAAGGAGCATATCGCGAAGTGCAGCGTCTGCCTCCTCCATAGTCATTGCTACAACGACGCCCTTACCCGCCGCAAGACCGTCATACTTAAGCACTGTAGGCACACCTGTGCGCTCTACATATGCCTTGGCCTGCTCGTAGTTATCAAAAGCCTCGTAGGTAGCAGTAGGAATAGAGTACTTTACCATCAGCTGCTTTGCAAACTCCTTGCTTGACTCGATGCGAGTAGCAGCCTGAGTATGGCCAAAAATCTTAAGACCAGCTGCACGGAAAGCATCTGCCACACCTACAGCAAGGGATGCCTCAGGACCAACAACAGTAAGGTCAATAGAGTTCTGAATAGCAAAAGCCTTCAGAGCATCAACATCTGTATCCTTGATAGCAACACACTCTGCCTGAAGCGCAATGCCAGCATTTCCTGGAGCGCAATATATCTTCTCAACCTGTGGTGAACGACTCAGAGCATCAACAATCGCGTGCTCACGACCACCAGAGCCTATAACTAATACTTTTTTACCCATATTGGAACAGTTCTCTGTTAGTGTTTGAAGTGACGCATACCTGTAAAGAGCATAGTGATACCCAGCTCGTTTGCCTTGCGGATTGAATCCTCATCGCGGATACTTCCACCTGGCTGAACGATAGCAGTAACGCCATACTGCGCAGCAAATGCTACTGTATCATCAAACGGAAGGAAGCCGTCAGAAGCAAGAACAAGACCCTCAGTATAGCCTGCTGCCTGAGCCTGCTTAAGAGCAATCTCTGCAGAGCCTACGCGGTTCATCTGACCAGCACCAACGCCAAGTGTATGACCATCCTTAACAACTGCAATAGCGTTTGACTTAACGTGCTTAACAACTCTCCAACCAAAGTTCATATCAACTATCTGAGTCTCTGTAGGCTTTGTCTCTGTCACGCACATATCCTCTGTAACCTCCTTAGTCACAGTATCAAGCTGCTGAACAAGAAGACCACCATTTACGCTGATATACTGGTTAATAGGCTTATCAGACTTAGTCATATCAACCTTCAGAAGGCGAAGATTCTTCTTTGTAGAGAGAATCTCAAGAGCCTCAGCAGTAAACTCTGGAGCCATAACAATCTCAAGGAAGATAGGCTTCATACCAAGTGCAACCTCTGCAGTAAGTGGACGGTTTACAGCAACAATACCGCCATAGATAGATACCTTATCAGCCTCGTATGCTGCATTCCAAGCCTCCTCAATAGTGCTACCAATAGCTGCGCCACAAGGGTTCATATGCTTAAGGGCAACGCAGAATGGCTCATCAAACTCACGAACGATATTAAGGGCTGCGTTTGCATCCTGGATGTTATTGTATGACAATTCCTTACCGTTAAGCTGCTCTGCATATGCAAGTGAGAATGCAGTTGTCTGGTTATCAGAGTAGAACTTTGCGCTCTGGTGTGGGTTCTCGCCATAACGAAGGCCCTGCTTGATATCAAACTCAAGGAAGAGTTTCTCGCTAAGGCCTGCCTTCTCGCGCATAAATGTAGCGATGCAGCTATCATACTGTGCAGTGTGAGTATAAGCCTTGGCAGAGAGGGCAAGACGGGTCTCAACCTTTGTATTACCACCCTCAGCAAT
>JAFOYS010000111.1 GCA_017391435.1 Alistipes sp.
AGAGGGGTTGATAGTGATAGTTCTCTCAGCCGATGAGAGTTCTGTAAAGAGCTGTGTGAGGTTAAAGGTGGCACCATAGCGGTTTGGCGTGTTGTATACCTTAGTCATTGTCGCACAGCCATTTGCGCAGTGATTTTTGCCGCCAATAGTGAGTGTTGAGTGCGAACTACTACCTATACGAAAGACATCCCAGCGCTCTGAACTCTCCTTCATATTCCATAGGTCAACACCTTTGCTCTCAAGAGAATAGTAGTTCTGTGAGCCCAGATCTATGCTCCAGCGAACACCGCCCCACTCGTAGATAAAACTACCAGCATCCATATGTCCGTGCGGAAGAGATGCCGAGCCACCCTTAGCGGCCAGATATGTATCCTCTTTACTCTGCCAACCACTGCGATATGCAAAGAGCGGTTGCTCTCCTCTGCCAACAAATAATTTGGTTGTTGGTGGCTCTATATTCTTCAGGTTGCAACGCGATAAAAAGAACATTGCAAGCGGTAGCATTCTTCGCTCCTCTATGTGAATTTTTCCACTCTCAAGACTTCGGAAGTCGTCGTATATAATGCTCATATTGCCACTCTCGGCAGCAAACCATCCGAGTAGTGGGTTTTGACTCTTTCTCAACCTTGAACCATCGTCAGAGTAGTTAAATCTTCCGCCACTTGGTGCTGTTATAAAGTTAACAAAATCAGCAGATTGCATAAAACCTTCTGCCTTTTCAATGCCAAAACTACTGCCAAGTGCACTACGCAGAGCTTCAATCATAACTACCTCAAACCAAGTGCCATAACTCCAGTATCCACCACCCTCTACATAGACCCCATCTGGAGCATAAGTAGTCATCGCTAAAGGGTTGGATAAAAGCGACTTTTCAACCATCTGTTTTGCTAATTCGGGCTTGATTTCAGAGACGGCAAGCGCACCTAAAACCATACCGCAGTTGCAGACTTGGTTCCAGTTGTTTCTACTGCGGTAGAACCACATCTGGCGCTCCTTTTCGGCGCCAAGAAGCCCATTATTGACAATGGCATCAGCAATCTTCTGTCGGCTATCAGCAGAGAGCAAGTCGTAGAGCCAGTCGTAGCCTAAGGCCAGCGCTGTGGTCATCTCTGCCACATCGAGGAAGTGTGAAGGATTCCAATTGTTAAACTCCGCGGCGGCAATCATCTCCTGCTCGGCTCTCACTGCGTATTTAACATCCTTTGTAGTGAAGTAACTATAACTGCAGTATAGCACGCGCTCCAATACCTGGCGGCTAACTGTAAGCAGTCGCTTGCCCTGTTTCTGATACACAGATACGGGTTGAGTCAACATCTTATTGGCAGACCGAATAATGTAGTCGTTAAGCCTTGCCATCTGAGGGTTTGTTTTTACTGCCTCGGCAAGCGAGTCAAGGCAGTTCTGGTTAAAAATAAGTCTGGGATGGGGCTTGGGCTGTGAGAATATAGCCTCTGATAGTTTCTCTGCCTGAGTTGTAAAATAGAGCGCGCACAATAAAATTATTGCCAATAACCGTTTCATAATGTCACATATTTACAACAAAATTAGTAATTTTGTGCCAAATTGTCAAAAGTCTCTGCCAAAAACGGGACAAAAGCCCCTTTGGCATAGCTATTGATTGCTGTAGTGCAAACAGAAAATTGTTAAACTAAATATTTGAATTATGATTAAACCATTATCAGACAGAGTTCTCATTCTGCCAAATCCAGCAGAGGAGATTACCGCTGGCGGTCTTATTATTCCAGACACAGCAAAGGAGAAGCCACTTGCAGGCAAGGTTATCGCCGTAGGTCCAGGTACTAAGGAGGTTACTATGGAGGTAAAGGAGGGCGACCAGGTGCTCTATGGAAAGTACTCAGGCACTGAGGTTAACTATGGTGGCACAAGCTACATTATTATGAAGCAGTCAGAGATTTTAGCAGTAGTAGAGAAATAGCTGTTGGCTGTTAGCTATTAGCCATTAGCCTTATAGAGGTGTCGGCAAAGCCGACTTATATAAATCCGCATAGCGGATACCACAGAAAAGCCAACGCTGCGATTAAGCTGAGGGCAAAGTCAAACTCGCTTGAACTTTGCCGAGGCGGAGCAGGGTCGGGTTACCAAATGTAAGCCAATGGCCAACAGCCAATAGCCAATAGCAAAAAAAATAAAAATTATGGCAAAAGAGATTAAGTATAATATTGAGGCGCGTGACCTTCTCAAGGAGGGTGTTGACGCGTTAGCAAATGCAGTGAAGGTGACTCTGGGCCCTAAGGGTCGTAATGTGATTATTGACCGTAAGTTCGGTGCTCCACAGGTAACTAAGGATGGTGTTACTGTGGCTAAGGCTGTAGAGCTTGAGGATGCCTTTGCAAATATGGGCGCGCAGATGGTGCGTGAGGTTGCGTCAAAGACTAACGACGATGCTGGTGACGGAACTACAACAGCAACAGTGCTTGCTCAGGCAATTATCAGCGTAGGACTTAAGAATGTTACTGCGGGTGCAAATCCTATGGATATCAAGCGTGGTATTGACCGTGCAGTAGCGGTTATTGTTGAGTCGCTTCGCTCTCAGAGTCAGGAGGTTGGCTCAGACAATACAAAGATTGAGCAGGTGGCAACCATCTCTGCAAATAACGACCGCGCTATTGGCTCTCTGATTGCAGAGGCTATGGCAAAGGTAAACAACGAGGGTGTTATCACTGTCGAGGAGGCAAAGGGTACCGATACTCGCGTAGAGGTTGTTGAGGGTATGCAGTTTGATCGCGGTTATATCTCACCTTACTTTATGACCGATACAGAGAAGATGCAGGCTGAGCTTGACAAGCCTTATATCCTTATTGCGGACAAGAAGATCTCGACTATGAAGGAGCTTATGGGCATCCTTGAGCCTGTAGCACAGTCTGGCCGTTGCCTGCTTATTATCGCTGAGGATATCGACGGCGAGGCTCTGCAGTCACTTGTTGTTAACCGCCTGCGTGGTACACTTAAGATTGCAGCTTGTAAGGCTCCAGGCTTCGGTGACCGCCGCAAGGAGCTTCTTGAGGATATTGCAGTGCTTACAGGTGCAACAGTTATCTCATCTGACAAGGGTATGAAGATTGAGGATGCTACACTTGCAATGCTCGGCTGCGCTGATAAGGTAACCCTTACCAAGGAGAGCACAACAATTGTTGACGGCTGTGGCGATAAGGCAGCTATTGCTGACCGCGTAGCTCTTATCCGCTCATCTATTGAGGTTGCTAAGTCTGACTACGAGCGTGAGAAGCTTCAGGAGCGCCTTGCAAAGCTCGCTGGTGGCGTAGCAGTGCTCTATGTGGGTGCAGCAACAGAGGTTGAGATGAAGGAGAAGAAGGATCGTGTAGATGATGCTCTTGCTGCTACCCGTGCAGCTGTTGAGGAGGGTATTGTTCCAGGTGGTGGCGTGGCATATATCCGCGCAACTGCAGCCCTTGAGGGTCTTAAGGGTGAGAACGATGACCAGACTACAGGTATCCAGATTGTTAAGCGCGCTATTGAGGAGCCTCTGCGTCAGATTGTTGCCAACGCTGGTGGCGAGGGCTCTGTAGTTGTAAACAAGGTTCGCGAGGGCGAGGGTAACTTCGGCTATAACGCTCGCGATGACCGCTTTGAGGATATGCTCGCAGCGGGTATTATCGATCCTACAAAGGTATCTCGCGTGGCTCTTGAGAATGCAGCATCTATCGCATCAATGTTCCTTACAACAGAGTGCGTACTTGCTGAGAAGCCAGCTGAGAACCCGATGCCGGCGATGCCTGCAGGCGGTATGGGAGGAATGATGTAGTGTAGTTGTCATATAGATTTTTCGGTACAGGGCTGTCATTGTGGCAGCCCTTGCTTTTTTTGCCCGTATGGGATTTCGTGCTAAACAAATGCTGTTTGGTTGAAAATTGTAATCTGAGGTTGATTTTTAAACATAAATTTATTATATTTGCAAAGATTAACAAGGGTCTATTGGATACTATTTGTCTGCGATTGTCTGTTAATCTAACTGTGTAGTAGTGTAACTGATTGGTAATCATTGTGTTGTATGGTTGCCAATGTCCCCAGATTATGCCTTGTATGGAGCAACAAACGCTTGAGCAGAGAGTTGAGTGGTATGTTCTTCGCGTCACTTATCAGCGCGAGATGATTGCCAAGCGTAGGCTTGATGAACTCTCTGTAGAGAGTTTTGTGCCGACAAAGGTTGTCCGTGTTACGCTACAGAATGGGCGTCGGGCACTACAGCGCCGAGCACTTGTTCACAACTACATCTTCATCCGCTCAGACCGCGCAACTATAGACCAGATAAAGAGCTTTGAGCTGCCGTACTTGCGCTATGTTATGCATACGGTAAATGGAGTGCGTCAGGCTATGGTTGTACCCGAGCAGCAGATGCGTAGCTTTATGCTTGTAACAGGTACGGAGGATGAGCGACTGATGCTTCTTGATAGCACTACAACACCTTTAAGCTCTGGTACCCGCGTAAGGGTTACGGGGGGTGTTTTTGCAGGTGCTGAGGGTCTGCTTGTAAAGGTCGCTGGGGCTCGCGAGCGCCGCGTAGTTGTAAGAATTGAGGGTATTGCTGCCGTAGCAACACCCCGCATAGAGAGAGAATTGTTAGAAAAGATAGAGTAGAGTATGAAAATTGCAGTTGCAGGAACGGGTTATGTGGGTATGAGTATGGCCACATTGCTCTCACAGCACAACGAGGTTGTAGCCGTAGATATCGTTGCCGAGAGGGTGGATATGATAAACCGCCGAATCTCGCCTATTCAGGATGAGTACATTGAGCAGTTCTTTGCCCAGCGTGAGCTCAATCTTACCGCTACGCTTGACGCTAAGAGCGCCTATAGCAGTGCCGACTTTGTGGTTATCGCTGCGCCAACAAACTACGATAGCGTGCGTAACTTCTTTGATACCTCGGCCGTAGAGAGCGTTATTAACCTTGTTATTGAGTCTAACCCAAATGCGATAATGGTTATCAAGAGCACCATCCCTGTGGGCTTTACCGAGCAGATTCGCAGTAAGACGGGTAGTGAGAATATACTCTTCTCGCCTGAGTTTCTGCGCGAGAGCAAGGCACTGTATGACAACCTCTACCCAAGCCGTATCATCGTTGGTCGCCCAGAGGGAGACGAGCGCCTTGATGCTGCCGCACACACCTTTGCAGCGCTTCTTCAGCAGGGGGCTGTAAAAGAGAATATAGATATCCTCTTTATGGGCCTTACAGAGGCTGAGGCAGTGAAACTTTTTGCAAATACCTACCTTGCCCTCAGAGTGAGCTACTTTAACGAGCTTGACACCTATGCCGAGATTAAGGGTCTCGATACCCAGGCTATTATCTCAGGTGTTGGTCTTGACCCTCGCATCGGAACCCACTACAACAACCCATCCTTCGGCTATGGAGGCTACTGCCTTCCAAAGGATACCAAGCAGCTGCTTGCAAACTATCAGGATGTGCCGCAGAATATGATGTCTGCAATCGTTGAGAGCAACCGAACCCGCAAGGACTTTATCGCCGACCGCGTACTTACAATGGCGGGCTACTATAGCGGCAATAGCACCTATAACGCCTCCCGCGAGCAACACTGCATAATAGGCGTCTACCGCCTAACTATGAAGACAGGCTCTGATAACTTCCGCCAGTCATCAATTCAGGGCGTTATGAAACGCATCAAGGCCAAGGGCGCCGAGGTTATCATCTACGAGCCAACCCTCGAAAACGGCACCACCTTCTTCGGCAGCCGCATCGTAAACGACCTCGACCAATTCAAGACCCTCTCGCAAGCAATTATCGCTAATCGATACGATAGTTTACTTGATGATGTAGTAGAGAAAGTTTATACAAGAGATATTTTCAGAAGAGATTAATTATGCAGACCATTCTTGTTACAGGTGCCGCAGGTTTTATCGGTGCAGCTCTTGTTGAACGCCTGCTTAAGACTGAGCAGAATTTAGTTATAGTGGGACTTGATAACATCAACGATTACTACGACCCCTCTATAAAACGCTATCGCCTTGAACGATTAGGAGCTGTTGTAGCTGCGAACGAAAATAACAATAGTTGGGTGTTTGTTCGTGGTAATATTGCAGATAGGGCACTTGTAGAAAGTCTGTTTGTCGAGTACCGTTTTGATATTGTTGTAAACCTTGCTGCACAAGCGGGAGTCCGTTACTCAATAACTAATCCAGATGCCTATATTGAGAGCAATATCATCGGTTTTTATAATATCCTTGAGGCTTGCCGCCATAGCTATGACTGCGGCGCTACTGGAGTTAAACATCTTGTTTATGCCTCCTCTTCGTCTGTCTATGGTAGTAATAAAAAGGTGCCTTACTCTACAGACGATAAGGTAGATAACCCTGTGAGTCTCTATGCGGCAACAAAGAAGAGTAATGAGCTTATGGCGCACGCATATAGTAAGCTGTATAATATCCCTTCCACGGGTTTGCGCTTCTTTACGGTTTACGGCCCTGCTGGTCGCCCAGATATGGCATACTTCGGCTTTACAGATAAGCTGCGTCGCGGCGAGAAGATAGAGATATTTAATTATGGTAACTGCCGCCGTGATTTTACATATATTGACGATATTGTTGATGGCGTTCAGCGTGTTATGCATCGCGCACCAGAGCGTATTATGGGAGAAGATGGTCTTCCAATGCCACCGTATGCAGTATATAATATTGGTAATAGCAACCCTGAGAATCTGCTGGACTTTGTAGATATCTTGCAGCAGGAACTTGTCAAAGCAGGTGTACTTCCAGACAATTATGACTTTGAAAGTCATAAGATTCTTTCGCCAATGCAAGCAGGTGATGTCGTAGAGACCTATGCTGATACAACACCTCTTGAGCGCGACTTTAATATTAAACCTCACACACCACTGCGCGACGGTCTGAGTGCTTTTGCTAAATGGTACAAAGAGTTTTATGGGTAAACCAAAGAAGATATTTAATAATGTAGTTGCTTTGGCAATTAAGATATTATTAACTTGTGTTGTACAGTTAATAGGAACTAGAATTGCATTGTCTGCACTAGGAGATGAGGGTTTTGGACTCTATAATCTCCTAGCAGGAATAATAGTGCTCTTTTCTTTTCTAACAGGAAGTTTGTTAATTTCAACACAGAGATATTTGTCTATAGCTATTGGAGAGCAGGATGATGCTAAACTTAACTCTATATTTAACGTGAGTTTATTAATTCACATACTGCTAACTGTATTTGTTGTTTTGTTCCTATATTTATTAAAGAGTATATTGTTTAGTCATATATTAAATATATCACCGCAGTATATTACTGTGGCAAAAACGGTGTATGATATATTGTTACTATCTATTACTATAACTATACTATCTATTCCATTCTCGGCTAACATCAATGCTCGGGAAGATAT
>JAFOYS010000112.1 GCA_017391435.1 Alistipes sp.
GATAGTTGCGACGCGGACTCTTTTATGTTGCCGACAGGGGGTCGGAGTGAGAAGTAGACTCTCTAAAATCGCCTAAAAATAGGTAATAATCGCAAAATTCTTCCGTTTGACAATTATAGTTAGCGAAAAGATTGGGCCAAAGTTGCTCAAATCAAAAATTTTCGCTATTTTTGCGCGTGTTATTTAAGAAAGTTAGAACTTAAACTTATATTATGGAATTGGAAGAAAAGAACAATGGTCTTGTTGGCAGAATCGATAAGGTGAATATCGAGGAGCAGATGAAGACCGCCTACATCAACTACTCGATGTCGGTAATTGTCTCTCGTGCACTTCCAGATGTGCGAGACGGACTTAAGCCGGTGCACCGCCGTATCCTCTTTGATATGAGCGAGCACCTACATTTGTATCACGATAAGGAGACTCGTAAGTCTGCCCGTATTGTGGGTGATGTGTTGGGTAAGTTCCACCCACACGGAGACTCTTCTGTTTATGATGCTATGTGTCGTATGGCTCAGGATTGGGCTATGCGTTATCCTCTTGTGGATGGTCAGGGTAACTTCGGATCTATGGATGGCGACTCACCTGCAGCTATGCGTTATACTGAGGCTCGTCTTCAGAAGATCTCTGCCGAGGTTATGGCTGATATTGATAAGCAGACTATCGACTGGACTCCAAACTTTGACGGTGAGGAGCTTGAGCCAACAGTCCTGCCTACAAAGATTCCGCTTCTGCTTGTAAATGGTGCAAGTGGTATTGCGGTAGGTATGGCAACAAATATGGCTCCACACAACCTTGGTGAGGTTGTTGATGCTTGTTGTGCTTATATTGACAACCCTGAGTGCCAGTGTGAGGATCTGCTCCACTTTGTAAAGGGTCCAGATTTCCCTACAGGTGGTATTCTCTACGGTTATGCAGGTATTAAGGAGGCGCTGCTTACAGGTCGCGGCCGTGTTGTTATCCGTGCTAAGTACGAGATTGAGACTGTCAAGAACCGTCAGCAGATTGTCTTTACTGAGATGCCTTATATGGTGCGTAAGGATGAGTTGTGTGACAGCATTGCCAAGCTGATTAAGGATGGAAAGATTGAGGGTATTGCAGATGTAAATGACGAGTCATCAGATCGTGACGGTGTTCGTCTTGTTGTAATGCTCAAGCAGGATGCAGTGGCAAATGTTGTTGTAAATATGCTCTTTAAGCACACTGCACTTCAGTCATCATTTGCAGTGAACAATATTGCCCTTGTAAACGGCCGTCCAGAGCTTCTTAACCTTAAGCAGCTTATTGCACACTTCGTTGACCACCGTCACGAGGTTGTTGTTCGCCGTACACAGCACGATCTTAAGGTTGCACAGGATAGACTCCATATTGTACTGGGTCTTCTCATAGCACAGGATAATATTGATGAGGTTGTCCACACCATTCGCGCACAGCGCACTCCAGAGGATGCTCGTCAGGCCCTTATGGAGAAGTTTAACCTCTCAGAGCTTCAGGCTGCGGCTATTGTGGCAATGCGTCTTGGTGCTCTTACAGGTCTTGAGCACGGAAAACTTACTGCTGAGCGTGATACTCTTGAGGCAAACATTGCAGAGTACACTGCAATTCTTGCAAGCACTGAGCGCCAGCTCCAGATTGTTAAGGATGAGCTTATTGAGGTTCGCGATACATATGCTGACGAGCGTCGTTCAGAGATTGTATACTCTTCTGAGGAGTTCAACCCAGAGGACTTCTATGCAGACGAGGATATGGTTATTACAATCTCTCACCTCGGATATATCAAGCGTACATCTCTCTCTGACTACCGTACACAGAACCGTGGTGGTGTAGGAGCAAAGGGTAGCGCTACTCGTGATGAGGACTTTATTGAGCATATCTATGTAGCATCTATGCACAATACAATGATGTTCTTTACAGAGAAGGGTCGTTGTTATTGGCTTAAGGTATACGAAATTCCGGAGGGAACTCGTTCTTCTAAGGGAAGAGCTATTCAAAATGTCATCCAGATTGAGCCAGATGATAAGGTTCGCGCATATATCAACTGCAAGCGTCTGAACGATGTAGACTATGTAGAGAACAACTTTATCATTATGTGTACCAAGGAGGGAACAATCAAGAAGACTAAGCTTGA
>JAFOYS010000113.1 GCA_017391435.1 Alistipes sp.
ACACCGGAGTACATACAAACGCGCGGTTTGCAGTTGTTCCAATCTTCAAGAAACCAGAGCGAGCACAGATAGCGCCAGTCTTGCTAGCAATCCATCCCCAATCCTTAACACCCATCTCGTCAATAAGACCAGCAAGAGTGTTAAACAGACCAATCTCAGTTCCGCCGTCTACAGTATAGTAACCACTGTTGCTTGCCGTAATCTCACCTCTAACATCTACTCCGTCAAAAGATGTCAATGTATTACGATCTGTACGAGAGATACCCGCTGCACGAGCACCACCCTCACCAGCATAGACAAGACCCGCAAAGTTCTCAAAGACAATCATATCGCCCGCCTTAGCGTTTGTAGTAACCACATTTCTCTTATCCGCAACAGGAGCCATAGTTGTTACCTGAACAGGCTTTGTGTTAGAGTAGTTGTCTGTAATATTTGTAACCTTTGCGTAGTAAGATGTCGCAGGTTCAAGACCTCCAAATACAAAGCGTGGAGGGCAAGTAGTTGCATTGAACAACGCCTTATTATCTGCCAAATTCATCTGCACAGGGCTAACACTTACAACAAGATCTGTACAAGCCTCGTCACGATAGAGGGCAACTTTGTACTGCTTTGTGATATCTACAGAATAATTAGCATTCGGATTTGGAACAATCTGGTTAATATATGGGATATTAGCCTCAGTGATTGTCCAACCGATAGCAATAGTAGAGTCAGTAACACGCACTGCACGAATATTTAATTTTGGATCAACCTCTGGTTCTGGATCTGGATCTGGCTCAGGAACAACACTACCGAGGTTATAGTAATACTCACCCTGCTTAATATTCTCAAGGTCAGCAACCTGCACAAAATCCTCTACAGAGAGCTTTACGGTATATACCTCACCAGCCTCAAACTTCTGATCTGGCTTGTAGCAGAATGTATAGACACCCTCGTCTGTCAGCACTGCATAGGTAACCTTACCCGTAGCGCTCTTAAAGTCTACAGCTGCAACAGTCGCCCATCCATCAGCCGAACGGCCACCCTTAACAGGATTTGTAAAGGTCAGAGTCAAACTCTTGCTGTCAACATCCGAAACTATTCCCGACTCAAGATTTACCAAACCCTTACCAGCAATAGCAACATCGCTTGTCATAGTAACGGCGTTGATAGTACGCTCCTGAGGCAGTGTAATATCGAACTTAACCATTGCTGCTGCAGGAGATACAACAACCTGATCACCCTCATCAGTAGAACCGACAAGCAGAATCTTATCATTGAGGTTAGTACCACGAGCAGCGGCAAAGCTCTGCTCAGCAGGGATGGTCATTGACAATTTACCACCGTTCAGAGTGGTTGAAGATGCTGGATAGAGCAGATAGATTGAGTTTTTTGTAGCCTCCAAAGTACCTGTAAAAGTTCCCGTCACGCTACCCTGACCACGCTTGATGGAGAATGTAGCACTCTTTGCAAGGTCAGTCACAACGACCTTATCGCCGCTGCTCCAGAACATTGAACTCTCGCCATTTGCACCAATAAGCGCACTTGCGCGGGTAGTGCAATCAATTGTAGCAGTAACCTGAGTCAGTGCTGTTGGAGTCACTACTGGCTCCTGCTCGTCAACCTCACCACCGCCCTTGGTACACGCTACAACAAATAGCGACCAGATAAGCGGCAAAATTAGAATTTTCTTCATATTAGATAGATTTTAAGTTGTTGCTTACTTTGCTTTTAACAAGCAAAGGTAGTGATTTTTTGTAAAAATTACAAATTTTTACTATCTTTGCACTGTTATGCGTCTATCGGAGCTTAAAACAGGCCAGAGTGCCACAGTAGTAAAGGTACTGGGACACGGAGGATTCCGCCGCCGAATTATGGAGATGGGATTTGTTCGTGGCTCCGCTGTAACAGTTGTGCTCAACGCCCCGCTGAAAGACCCTATTGAGTATCAGATTCTTGGGTATAACATATCACTACGCCGCAGTGAAGCTCAGATGATAGAGGTGATAACTGAAGCCGAAGCTATCGAGCGACTCAAGGCTCAGATTGAGCAGGTAGACAGCCAGACAGACCGAAGCGTTGAGGGTATAATCACAAAGCGAAAAAGGCACATAAACATAGCCCTTGTCGGCAATCCAAACAGCGGCAAGACCTCCCTATTTAACCGCATTGTCGGTGCCCGAGAGCACGTGGGTAATTACAGCGGAGTGACTGTAGATGCAAAGACGGGTAGGTACAACTATCACGGCTACGAGTTCCACATAACCGACCTTCCTGGTACATATGCCCTCTCTGCATACTCTCCAGAGGAGAGGTATGTCCGTAGCCACCTTGCTCAGAACAATCCCGATGTGATTCTGAATGTCATATGCTCCTCAAACTTGGAGCGCAACCTATACCTGACAACCGAGCTTATTGATATGAGCCAGAATATGGTTGTTGCGCTCAATATGTACGATGAGCTTGAGCAATCTGGCGACACTTTAGACTACGAGCTTCTTGGACAGATGTTAGGAGCGCCAATGATTCCTATCGTCTCGCGCACAGGTAGAGGTGTAGAGCAGTTGTTAGAGACAATTATTGCCGTATACGAGGGCACAGAGCCTCGTTCACGACATATTCACATAAATCAAGGTATTGTAGAGCATAGCGTTAGCAAGTTAGGCGCCGTGCTCAAGGCTTGCCGAGAGTCTCTACCAAAGTGTTTTCCTCCGCGATATTTTGCAATGAAGCTACTTGAAGCAGACCGTGAAGTTATTGCGATGTTAGAGCACCTACCAGACTTCCAGAGTTGGATGGAGGTGGTTAAAAGCGAGCAGGATCACCTCAAGTACGATCTTGACAGCAGTGAGGATATTGAGACCACATTTGCCAACCAGAAGTACGGGTTTATCTCTGGCGCATTAAGAGAGACATATCATCGCCACAGAGAGAATAGACGAGATATGTCTTACTACATAGATGAGATTGTGACTCACAGAATCTGGGGCTACCCTATCTTTATTCTCATTATGTGGGCGATGTTCTACTGCACATTCAGCCTTGGAAAGTATCCTCAGCAATGGTTAGAGGCGGCCGTTTCGCTGTTGAGCGATGGCCTGAACGCCATTCTGCCGAGTGGAGTTATAAAAGATCTTGTTATTGACGGAATTGTTGGTGGCGTAGGTAGCGTGATTGTATTTCTGCCTAACATTATGATTCTCTACCTCTTCATATCCTTTATGGAGGACTCTGGATATCTTGCACGCGCAGCATTTATTATGGACAAGGTGATGCACAAGATTGGGCTACACGGAAAGTCATTCATACCTCTTGTTATGGGATTTGGATGTAATGTTCCTGCAGTAATGGCTACTCGCACCATTGAGAGTCGCAGCTCAAGGCTCATCACCGCGTTAATAGTCCCATTTATCTCTTGTAGCGCAAGGTTACCTATTTATATACTATTCCTTGGAACATTCTTTGGTAGCAGTTCAGCAACTCTACTCTTTGGGCTGTATCTTGTCGGTATTCTTGTCGCTATTATCACTGCGCGACTAATGCGCCGCATAAACGCTATTACGGACCAGACACCGTTTGTAATGGAGCTACCTCCATACCGCATACCAACTGCAAGAGCGACACTATCTCATATGTGGGAGAAGTGTGCACAGTATCTTCGTAAAATGGGTGGACTAATCTTAGCAGCCTCTGTTGTAGTATGGTTTTTAAGCTACTTTCCACAGCAGGAAGAGGGTCAGACAAAGCAACAGCACTACGAGAATTCATATATCGGACAGATTGGTAAGGCCTGTGAGCCTATATTCAAGCCTTTAGGTCTTAATTGGAAGAGCAGTGTTGCTCTTGTCACCGGCATACCAGCCAAGGAGATTATGCTCAGCACTATCGGTGTTCTCTATACTGACAACCAAGCAGATAGCGCTACTGAGAGCGAGAATCTCCACGCTCGCCTTGTAAAGAGTGGAGATTTTAACAAAGCCTCCGTTCTGGCGTTGCTCATCTTTACGCTACTATACTTTCCTTGTCTGGCAACTATATCTGCAATCAGTTCTGAGTATGGTAAAAAGTGGGCATTAGCCTCTGTTCTCTACTCTACGACTGTAGCTTGGGTGCTGGCATTTATTGTTTACCGCATTGTCCTACTGATATGATTCAATTAGCTGTTATTGTGGTAGTTACCACGCTTGCAACTCTATTTCTTGGTCGTTATATCTTCCATCAACTCTCTGACCCTTGTCGTGGTTGCAGCAGCAAGGAGTGTCAAGGATGTGCGCGTGCTAAAAAGGTTGCAATTATCGGTACACAGGGAATACCAGCTCGCTATGGAGGCTTTGAGTCGCTTGTAGAGAATCTTGTTCAGAGCAGTTCAAATATAGAGTATACCGTCTTTTGCAGCTCAAAAGATATGCCCACCCGCCCATCTGTTCACAAAGGCGCGAGGTTGCTGTACATACCGCTTAGAGCAAATGGCGCACAGAGTATTCCGTACGACATTATCTCCCTTTTTAGAGCTATGGGTGGCTACGATACGGTGCTAATTCTTGGTGTCTCCGGCGCAATATTTCTTCCAATTTTTCGTCTTATCAGCAGGGCTAAAGTTGTAACAAACATTGACGGTCTTGAGCACCGCCGTCAGAAGTGGGGCGCGGCAGCTCGCTGGTTTTTGCGTCTATCAGAGAGCATTGCCGTAAGGTTCTCCGACACGATTATTTCAGACAATAAAGGCATAGCAGATTATGTAACTGAGACATACAAAAAAAACTCTGAACTAATTGCCTACGGAGGAGACCATACGATGCAAAGTCTGCCATTAAACAAACAACTGCAAATACTTGATAGATACAATGTTAAAGCTAACGAATACGCCTTTGCACTGTGTCGCATTGAGCCTGAAAACAACTGTCACATAATACTTGAGGCAGCGGCAAAAAGTGGCACTCGCCTGCTCTTTGTCGGCAACTGGAATCGTAGCGAATATGGCAAGGAATTGGTCGCTCGTTACACGACTTACAGCAACATAACGATGCACTCTCCAGTATATAACCTTGACGAACTGTTTGCGCTGAGAAGCAACGCCTCAAGATACCTTCACGGCCATAGTGCTGGTGGCACAAACCCGTCGCTTGTAGAGGCTATGTTTTTTGGTCGAGAGATTGTTGCATATAATGTTGTCTACAATCGCGAGAGCACCTTTGGCAAGGCGATATATTTTGACAATGCAGACTCTCTTGCAGCAATTCTCGCCACCCCAGCAGCAGAGAACACCACTCTTGCCGCTTTAGCCCAGAAGCACTACACTTGGGCTACTATCCGCAACAAATACGAACAATTGTTTTGAGATTTATTCAAAAAGCACTATCTTTGCACCACTTACAATCGGGGGTGACCGGTTTTGACAGCAGGTAGAATTTGATTGTAAGCACGCCGAGCATTGTGTGGGGTCTCGTAAATCGCAACACTCAAACTACAAATGGCAATAATAGCTATGCACTCGCTGCTTAATTTTCCAGGAAAATTAGCTTAATTGATGCACACAAGGTTTGCGTCAACGAGTATCCCGAGCGCTTGTCCCGCTCTCTGACAAGTTGTTCATATGGGGTATCATCAATGGAGGGATAGTGCAATATGTGTCTCGGTTATTGTGCGAAATTTAGAGGCTGGGGTTAGGATCTTGGCTGTTGTCTGCCGAATCTTAACAGGAGGATTAAACGACAACTAAGCGTGTAGAAAGCTCTTGGGTTCCTTGTTTGGACGCGAGTTCGACTCTCGCCACCTCCACTTCAAAAGACGGATTTAATCCGTCTTTTTTCGTTTCGGCGGCTCGGTCGCTTAACCGGTGGCGGTGTGGCATAGTTATCTGCGGTGTATATTTTGCAGGGTTGCTGCGCAACCATATCTTGTGTTTGAATTTTTGTTTAGAGCAGAGCTCTAACTGTAAATTCCAACACAATATAACGACTGCGTCGTCTGCAAAATCACACCTTGCTCTGCTCAAACCTGCGGCGGTCACTCGACTCTCTACATCTTCTATTGTTCGCTTCCTTTGCTTGTGTTTGATTTTTTGTTTAGAGCAAGCTCTAACTGTAAATACCAACACAATATAACGACTGTGTCGTCTGCAAAATGACACCTTGCTCTGCTCAAACCTGCGGCGGTCACTCGACTCTCTACATCTTCTATTGATCGC
>JAFOYS010000114.1 GCA_017391435.1 Alistipes sp.
ATCCGCATTGAGATGAAGCAGATTGGTGCTCGTCAGGAGGCTGGCCGTATTGGCGGTATTGGTGCTTGTGGTCGTGAGCTGTGCTGCGCTTCGTGGATATCAAGCTTCTCGTCTGTAACTACCGGTGCTGCGCGTGTTCAAGATCTCTCACTCAACCCGCTAAAGCTTGCTGGTCAGTGCTCAAAGCTAAAGTGCTGTCTGATGTACGAGTATGACCTCTATATGGATGCTCGCAAGGCTATTCCTCGTATCAAGGAGCCACTGCAGGCTATAGATGGCGAGTACTTCCTCGTTAAGACCGATATTCTTGCCAAGACTATGACCTTCAGTAGTAGCAAGGAGACTATGTCAAATGTTGTTACTATTCCGGTTTGGCGAGTAAGGGAGATTCTTGCTGCTAATCGCAATGGCGAGAAGGTAGAGAGCATTGTTGGCGATAGCGCACCAGCAAAGAGTGATGAGCCTACATATCGCACAGAGGAGGATAGTATCACTCGCTTTGATAAGTCAAAGAAGCGCAAGAAGAAGCGTAACAATAAGTCTCAGGGTCGAGCAGATAGAGCTGAGGGGGCTAGCAAGGCTGCGGATAGTTCTGTGGCCGAGCCAAAGAGCGAGCCACAGGCGGTTAGTGCTCAGCCGAGTGAGCCTCAGTCAGAGCTTAAGGACCAGAGTGTAGCACAGGGTGAGGGTGAAAATAACGGACAGACAACAGAGCGTCGTCCATTTAACCGAGGCCGCAACAATCGCTTCCGCCACAACCGTCACTCGCATCAGGGTGGCAAGGGTGAAGCGGGGCAGAAACCAGAGAAGAAGGAGTAGTATGCTACGAGTAGTCGCAGTAGTTGTCACAGTGCTTGCTCTCTGTTGCGGTTGTCGCTCTAAGGGCTATGTTGATATGCAGCCTGTAGATATCCGCAGCTGGCAGACTCCTGTGAGTATTATCTATGAGAACAGCGATACTGTGTCGCTCAAGAGTATCTCTGTGGCGTTGCGTTATAATGATAATTTTACTTCAGATACGCTCTCAGTATATATCCAGACCTCACTGCCCGATGCACATCAGGCAAGAGAGAGGGTGGTGCTGAATCTCCAAAGAGGCTATAGAGCAACTCAGCTTACGGCCTCTGAGAGTATCGGATATAGAGAGAAGTGTCTGCTTGATCAGAGAGGTAGTTATATATTTACAATAACCCCGTGCCGAGAAGTTTGTGGTATTGAGGCAGTGGGTGTAGAGATAGTAGAGTAATGGGAAAGGATAAACTTAAGAGATTTGCAGAGAATAAGAGTTTTGCCTGCTTTGTTGAGCCAGAATTTGAGCAGATGTTCCGCACTGAGCATCCGCTTAAGGGGCGTTGGCATAGTGACTTTTTTCATAATGACAACCCGATAGTCCTTGAGCTTGGCTGTGGTAAGGGGGAGTATACAGTAGCCCTTGCCGAGCGTAATGCCGATAAGAACTTTATTGGTGTTGATATCAAGGGTGCGCGAATGTGGCGCGGTGCAAAGACTGCTACTGAGAACGCAATGACCAATGTCGGTTTTCTGCGTGCGCGTATTGAGTTTATCACATCGCTCTTTGCACCTGGTGAGGTCTCAGAGATCTGGATAACCTTCCCAGATCCGCAACTTAAGAGCCGCCGAGCAAAAAAGCGCCTTACCTCCCCAATATTTTTGGAGTACTATGCACAGCTTCTATCTACAGATGGCTGGATAAACCTTAAGACCGACTCTCAGCACCTGTACAATTATACTCAGGCTGTAATCTCTCACTTTGACCTAAAGTGCGAGGTGGCAAATAATGATATCTATGGCAGTGGATACGCTGACGAGGTGCTCTCTGTAAAGACTGCATATGAGACAGTCTACCTTCAGCGCGGACTGCCGATAACATATACTCGTTTTTCGCTTGGTGATTGTAAGAGTTTTCCAATGTTTGATTGGGAGGGTGACGATGTGTTAGAGAAGGATAGCGAGGAGGCAAGAAAACACTAAAAGAAAAGCAAAACATATCCAAAAGGAAAGAAAATGTGCAAAATACTTTCCTTTTTTCATTTTTTGTTGCTACTTTTGCAAAAAAATTCAAGCATATGTTAGAAAATCTGAAAAAACTCGTTTGTGAGGCCAATCTTGACCTTGTTCGTCACGGCCTTGTAATTCTTACTTGGGGTAATGTGTCAGCAATAGACCGTGAGAAAAATTTGGTTGTTATCAAGCCAAGCGGTGTGAGTTATGACAATATGACTGCTGAGGATATGGTCGTTGTAGATCTTGATGGAAATGTTGTAGATGGTAATCTGCGCCCTTCGTCTGATACCCCTACACACATTGCTATCTACAAGGCTTTTCCAGAGGTTGGTGCTGTTGTGCATACACACTCTACTTATGCAACAGCTTGGGCTCAGGCTTGCAGATCTATTCCAAACTTGGGTACAACACATAGCGATACATTCCACTGTGACATACCTTGCACTGAGAATATGACTCCAGAGCAGATTACTCGCGCATATGAGGCTGAGACAGGAACTGTTATTGCTGATGCCTTTAAGAATATGGAGCCTATGCACACTCCAGCAGTGCTTGTAGCGCACCACGGACCTTTTACTTGGGGTAAGAGTGCTGCAGAGGCTGTTCAGAACTCAGTAATTCTTGAGCAGGTGGCTCGTATGGCATCTATCACAGTGGCTCTAAATCCTACTGTAGAGATGGATAAGAATCTTGTTGAGAAGCACTACGACCGTAAGCACGGTGCAAATGCATACTACGGACAGATCAAGAAATAGTTAGAGAAACAATATAAAAAATAGAATACTATGAGTATGGAGAAAGTACAGCGTGCCCTTGAGCGCACGACAGACACCAAGGACCTTATTATCGGTGCAGGTGTTGTATCTCGCACAGCCGAGATGTTTGCAAAGTTGTTCCCTGGCTGCAAGGCTATCATTGTAGCAGACCTTAACACTTGGGAGGTAGCAGGTAAGGCTGTCTACGCTTCTCTTGTCCAGGCAGGTATTGAGCAGGAGGAGCCATTTATCTTTACAGATAAGGAGATCTATGCAGAGTGGAAGCACGTTGAGGCTCTTAAGGCTCGCCTTGAGAATACTGAGGCTATCGCTATTGCAGTTGGCTCTGGTGTTATGAACGATACGACAAAGTATGTCTCTTACCTTGTTAACCGCAAGTATATGTGCGTAGGTACTGCTGCCTCTATGGATGGTTATACAGCATACGGCTCATCAATTACTAAGGATGGAAATAAGCAGACCTTTGACTGCCCAGCTCCTTATGGTTTTGTTATGGACCCAGTTATTGCTGCTGCAGCTCCAAAGGAGCTCGCTGCTTCTGGTTATGCAGACCTTATTGCAAAGATTCCTGCTGCTGCTGACTGGATGCTTGCAGATGTTACTGGTAATGAGAAGATTGACGCTTTTGCTCTTAACCTTGTACAGGATGGTCTTCGTGAGTCTCTCTCTGCACCTGCAGCTGTTCACGAGGGTGATCTTGAGATGACCGAGAAGCTTAGCGAGGGCCTGCTGATGAGTGGTTTTGCTATGCAGGCAATTCAGTCTTCACGCCCAGCTTCTGGTACAGAGCACCAGTTCTCACACTGCTGGGATATGGAGGATTTGTGCTTTGAGGGTAAGCACGTATCACACGGCTTTAAGGTAGGTATCGGTACACTCGCATCTACAGCATCTCTTGAGTTCCTTCTTGAGCAGGATATCGAGAATCTTGATGTAGAGAAGTGTGTTGATGCTTGGAAGAGCTGGGAGGAGCAGGAGGCAGAGATTCGCGCTGTCTTTGATGGTATGCCAGGTCATACTGCTCGTGGTCTTAAGGAGGCTTATGGCAAGTATACAGATAAGGAGGGACTTCGCGCTCAGCTTGAGGCTCTTAAGGCTGCTTGGCCAACTCTTAAGACTCAGATTGCAGAGCAGATTATCCCATTTGCAGAGGTTCGCGAGAATCTTCGTCTTGTAGGTGCTCCATATGAGCCAGAGCATATCGGTGTTAGCCGTGAGCGTCTGCGCAAGACATTCTCGTATATCCCTTATATGCGTAGCCGATATACAAATATCGATGTTATCTACCGCCTCGGCCTTATGGATGCCCTTATGGAGCACCTCTTTGGTAAGGGTGGCGTTTGGGAGTGCTAAATCGCATTGGAAACTGATAGTAGAACATAGGTTGCCTGTTTGGGCAACCTATGCTTGGATAAAATCGCAAAAACCTAAAACCTAAAATAATGAATACTTCAACTCGTTCTTTTAACAATTGGCAGACGCGCACCATTATCTACACAATGGTTGGTTACGCTCTGTTCTACTTTGTTCGTAAGAACTTCTCAATTGCTATGCCTGGCCTTACTGCAGAGTTTGGTATCTCAAAGGTGTCGCTTGGTCTGTTCCTTACACTGCACGGTATTATCTACGGCCTTTCTCGTTTTGTAAACGGTATTGTTTCAGATAGAGGTAGTGCTAAGGTTGTAGCATCAGTAGGTCTGTTGCTCTGTGCAGTAGCTAATATTATCTTTGGTGTCAGCGACTTTGTTGCCAACTGGATTGTAGTCCTTGCTGCAAAGATGGGTACTGCGCTCACATTCTCATCTGTGCTTGTTTACTGTATGGGTATCGTTTGGGTAATCAACGGTTATCTGCAGGGTATGGGTGTGCCACCGTTTACAAAGATTAATACACACTGGATTCACCCAGACCAGCTTGCTACCAAGATGTCTATCTGGAATATGTCTCACTCTATCGGCGCAGGTCTTGTATTTGGTCTTTGTGGTTGGGTTATTATGCCACACCTTGGTCTGGATATGAGCGCAAATGCTGAGGTTGTAGAGACAATCACCACAAACTTGGGCGCAAATGCATCATACGAGGAGATTTTGAGCTTCTCACAGCACTTCGGCGCTTGGCGTCTGTGCTTCCTAATCCCTGCTGCATTTGCATTGTTGGGCTCACTGGGTATCATCACTCTGATTAAGAACTCTCCATCAGAGGTGGGTCTTCCAGAGGTTGTTGATAAGAAGGCTCAGAGCGTTCAGACCGCTGCTGAGAAGGCTGAGTATAACGCATTTGTACGCCGTAAGGTATTCGGTAACCGTCTTATTTGGACACTTGCCCTTACCAACTTCTTTGTATATGTTGTTCGCTTCGCAGCGCTCGACGGGGGCCCAACTATGCTTACTGAGTCTAAGGGTCTGACATTGGCTATGGCAACAACCCTTTGTATCGTCTTTGAGTTTATCGGCGGTAATATCGGTATGGTCTTCTGGGGCTGGCTTACAGATAAGTTCTTCAAGAGTAAGGCTC